>JAADHR010000179.1:6993-94606 GCA_013151735.1 Calditrichota bacterium
TAAAGGTTGCATGCGTATTTACTGCAATCTTTTAACCAAGCATTGCCCAACCAACTCCCCCTTTGAAGGGGGCGGGGGGGATGTTAAGATGTCAGTTAGAAAAGAAACAGCTAGTAAGTGCCAAATGTTGCTGGTTTGGAGGAAAAGCGAAGCGAGATTAAGCAAAGGCAAAAGTACATCCCCCTAAATCCCCCCTCAAGGGGGGACTTTTTGGGCCGTGTAGAACATAGGCCTTATTTTGCTGTTAAAGATTGCTTGCATTTCTATTGCAATTTTCTAACCAGGCATTTCCCAACCAAGCTCCCCCTTTGAAGGGGGCGGGGGGGATGTTAAAATCTGTCAGAAAGGGGAATGAGATGGCGAGGAATAAGATTATTCCCTATGATCCCAAACTAAGGCAGATAGCTCGAAAATTAAGAAAGCAGGGGACATTGGGGGAAATTTTCTTGTGGCGACGAATCCGAGGGAAACAAATTCGGGGTTATGAATTTCACAGGCAGGTTCCACTTGACAGGTACATTGTGGATTTTTATTGCCACGAGCTAATGTTGGCTATTGAGATTGACGGAGGTAGCCATTTTTACAAAGTGGACCAAGACCAGGAACGACAAGTTCGTCTTGAGAGATTGGGAGTACATTTTCTTCGGTTCACGGAAATGGAGGTTAGGAAAAATATTGAGGATGCTTTGAATGTGATTGATGCGTGGATTGCTGAGTACGAGCGAAATTCAGCGTGACATCCCCCTAAATCCCCCCTCAAGGGGGGACTTTTTGAGCCGTGCAGAATTTAAGCCTTATTTTGCTGCTAAAGGTTGCATGCGTATTTACTGCAATCTTTTAACCAAGCATTGCCCAACCAAGCTCCCCCTTTGAAGGGGGCGGGGGGGATGTACGCGTAGGAATCTGACAATAATTTTGAAAAGGAGCTCTAAATGGAAAAAACAGGCAAAATTGTAAACGAAGCGGTGCTGCAAAAGACCGTGCAGCGATGCCGCGAACGGGGAATCATTATTCCCACATACAAGCAAATGCGGAACCCGGAGCTGATTCCGGAAAAAATCAAAGAAAAGCTGAAGAACATCGGACTGTGGGATTTAAATCCTCTCAATCTGTTTCGCATTACCTGGAAAAATGAGCCGGTTGCTTTCGGAGGCGGATTTGACGGGGTTAATTTTCTGGAATTGCCATCGGAACTGACAGGCGTCAAGGCCCGGATCTTCATGCTTATTGGCAAGTTTTTTCCCACGGGCTCCCACAAAGTGGGGGCAACATTTGGGCCGCTGGTGGAAAAACTGGTCACAGGGCGATTTGATCCCACGCGGCAGAAGGCGCTCTGGCCGTCTACAGGCAACTATTGCCGGGGTGGGGCGTACGATTCTTACCTGTTGGGGTGCGATTCCATTGCCATTTTGCCGGAAGGCATGTCCAAAGAGCGGTTTGAGTGGCTGGAAAAAGTGGGGGCAGAAATCTTTGCGACGCCCGGCTGCGAAAGCAACGTGAAGGAAATTTACGACAAGGCCAAAGAGCTGTTGGCCGAGCGCGGGGACGAGGTGGTCAACCTCAACCAATTCAGCGAGATCGGCAATCCGCTCTGGCACTACGCCGTCACGGGGCCTGCGATGGAAGAGGTTTTTCTCCAGGAAAAAACCGAAACAAACCGAATGAGTGCGGTCTTTCTTACGCAAGGCTCTGCCGGTACGTTGGGGAGTGCAGAGTACCTCCGGGAAAAGTTCCCGCTAATCAAAGTTGGAGCCGGGGAAGCGCTTCAATGTCCTACCTTATTGTACAATGGGTACGGTGGCCATCGGATTGAAGGTATCGGCGACAAGCACGTGCCCTGGGTGCACAATCTCAAAAATACGGACATGGTGGTGGACATCGATGATGAAACCACCATACGGCTTATGCGGTTGTTTAATGAGCCGGCCGGCCGGGAATATCTGAAAAAACAGAGTATTCCGGAAGAACTGGTAAACAAACTGGATTTACTTGGGATTTCTTCCATTGCCAATCTGGTGGGGTCGATTAAGATGGCCAGGTACTACGAAATGAACGAAAACGACGTTATCTTTACGGTAGCGACCGATTCAATGGAAATGTACCAGTCCCGGCTTGTGGAAGAGCGGCAGCGCCTGGGTGCATATACCGAGACGGCGGCCGCCGTGGATTATGAAGGTCGCTTAATGGAAATCAAGACCGATGCCATGCTTGAACTTTCCTATTACGACCGAAAACGCATGCACAACCTGAAGTACTTTACCTGGGTGGAACAGCAGGGGAAGACCGTGGAAGAGCTCAACGCCCAGTGGTATGACGAAAATTACTGGAAGAGCCAGTGGGCCAAAGTGGACGAATGGGATGAAGAAATTGAAAAATTCAATGAACGGACAGGACTTCTAAATAACCTGTAGGCAAGCCATTGGCCGGGGTACAAAGCCACGCCTCGGTTCAGGAAAAAATGGAATCAAACCAAGACACTCTATTCAAACGGATAAACCAAATGCATTTGGATTCCAGCTGAAAATCTAAAAAATAAGTTTTAGGATTTCAAACACAACAACGGAAATGACAGCCGTGGCCGGGAGCGTGATGAACCAGGAAGCCACAATGTCACGAATAACCAGCATATTAAGGGAGCCAATACCACGGGCAAACCCAACGCCAATAACCGCTCCAACCAAGGTGTGTGTGGTCGAAATCGGAACTCCCAATCGTGAAAAAACAAGAACCGTTGTGGCCGCTCCAAACTCAGCCGAAAATCCGCGGGAAGGGGTGATTTCCGTAATTTTTTCTCCCACGGTTTTAATCACATTCATACCAAAAAGGGCCAGCCCCAGCACAATGCCGGCTCCTCCAAATGTGAGAACCCACAACGGAACATTCACTTTCATAATGACCGAGTTTGTTTTAATAATGGAAATAATGGCAGCCAGAGGCCCAATGGCATTGGCCACGTCATTTGCCCCGTGTGCAAACGCCACGTAACAGGCGGTCATAATTTGCAAATATTTGAAAATTCCTTCGACAAATTCCATTTGTGTCTGCTTTTTCCGCGTAAATTTACGAAGCAAAAGGGCACTCAACAGGGCAACAATCAGTGCCACTATGACTGAATAAAACAGGGCTTCAAGGAAGGGCAGATCCAATCGCAGATTTTTCAATCCTTTAAAAATAAAAGAAAGCACCAAAATAGTGATGACCATAAAAATAAGAAAGGGGGCATATCTCTTGGCTTCTCTGTCGGGGTGTTCCTTGTCAAGTATTTTGAGTCGCACCAGAGTAAACGTCAGAAATGCAATAGTGGCGCCGGCAAAGGGAGAAATAATCCAGCTCAGGAAGATTTGAGCAAATTTTGACCAATCAACGGATGAGAATCCCCTGGCAATAATGGAGAATCCGACAACAGCGCCCACAATGGAATGTGTGGTTGAAACCGGCAGGCCAAAAGCCGTCGCAAGCTGCAAAAAAAAGGCAGCGGAAAGAAGCGCTGCCAGCATACCGAGCATCAAAAGCCGGGGATCGGCCATAAAGTGTGCAGGGTCAACAATCCCCTTACGAATGGTGTTGGTGACGTGAGAACCGACCAGAACCGATCCTGCAAATTCAAAAATAGCGGCGACCAAAACAGCCTGTTTAAACGTAAGCGCTTTGGACCCAACAGAAGTGCCCATTGCATTTGCCACATCGTTGCCGCCGATATTCATTGCCATATACAATCCGGCAGCAAGGGCCACGACTAAAATAACCGAAATTTCCAACGTTTAATCCTTTCCGATTAGTCTGTCAACAAAAGTGTCCGTATGCGATTGGCCAATTTTTCAGAATAATTTGAAATGTCAGCTACTTTTTCAAAGGCCTTCAGATAGAGAATAAATTCTCCTTTTGAGAACTTATCTTCCTGATTAAAAAGGCTTTGCAGCATTTTCATTTGCGACTGGTCGGCCTCATGCTCCAGGTAACAAACTTCATCAATAATGGCACAAACTTTGTCGGCTTCCGGCCCGGAGAAAGTGTACTCCAGCAGCTCGTCGATTTGATCAATAATCTCCCAGGACTTGTTAAGGGTTTGTGTGACCTTTTGGATGAATTCATTAAACTCATTTTCGATTTCGGTTGGAAAGTCCAGTCGTTTCATGCTCAAAAGAACACCCACATCCTCGGCTGTATCGGATATGCTGTCCTGAATGCTCAGAATATCCAATAAATCGCCGCGGGCCACAGGCAAAAACGTGGTCTTGGGCAAATGGCTCCGGATATCATTCTTTTTCAGGTCGGCCCGATGTTCCAATTCTGAAATGTCTTTGACGAGTTGGTCAAATTTTTCATAATCCTTGGCTTTGAGAGCAACGAACAATTCAGGCACCTTGTGGGCGCATTCTCTCACAAGATTCATGTGCTCTTGTAAGGGTAGAAAGGGAGATTTTCCAAAAAGCTTTGCAACAATTTTCATCTTGCCTCCTCATCTTTTCAAATTACAAAAATACAGCACTTTGCCGCGGGCAAATACGTATCGTTATTCAAAACTCGGACAGAACATTTCCGCTTATTAGTCTACAGGGATCACTCGATTCCGGATGTGCGATTCAAACCAGGCAAACTCCTTTTTCATTTTATAGAGTTGTTGTTTTAATTCGTGAGGCCCGTGCCCGGAACCCGGAAAAGCAACCATTTCAACAGGGCAGCCATTGCGTTTCAACCCCCGGTACATCTCGAGACTTTGAGGAAAGGGAACCCGCTTGTCTTTTTCTCCGCAAAAAATCAGGGTGGGGGTCTGAGCGCGTTTGACGTACATCACAGGAGATTTTTTCAGCCAGAGTTCGGTGTTGTCATATGGACTGCTGTTGAACCAGATTTCACGAATGTAGTGCATGTCGGTCTGGGCATAAAATGAAAACCAATTGGCACCGCCCGCACCGGATGATGCGGCCTTAAACCGGTTCGTATGAGTAATGGTCCAATTGGTCTCATGACCGCCGGCACTCCACCCCATGATGCCGAGGCTGTCAGGGTGTGCCAGGCCCTGTTTAACCAGATAATCCACACCGGTCATAATGTCGTCCCAATCTTTCTCGAAATAGTGTCCGATAATGGCCCGCATGCAGGCATCTCCGTAGCCCGTGCTTCCCCGGTAGTTGGGCTGAAAAACCAGGTAGCCGTGAGCCGCCCAGATGGCCGGGTAATACCCCCAGCTTGTTGAAAAGGCATTTTTTACGGAAGATTCAGGACCACCGTGAATTTGTGTGATCAGAGGATACGACCGGCCCTTTTTAAAATGGATCGGTTTAATCAGCAGGCCTTCTACCGTCCAGCCGTCGGTTGATTTCCAATGAATGGTTTGGTATTCCGGAAGAAGAAGGCTGTCTTGCAGGGTATTTATACGCGACAGCTGGATCGGATTCCATTTATGAAGATTACTGAAAAAAACTTCGCCCGGATGAGAGGGATCGGAAAAGACAAAGGCCAAATGGGACGTTTTTCGATTGTAATTTAGATTTGAAAGAACACCGCGATGAGAGGTCCGTTTTTTCCAGTGGCGATTTTTTAAATCCAATTGAAAAAGCTGAACATCCGTACCCGTATTGGCTGAAAAATAAAGGGTCGATTGTTTCTTCCCGTCCCAAAATAACTGGAAAACCTGATAGGGAAATTTCGGAAGCAAATCCACCGGTTTTAGGGTTTTCAGGGGAAGATAGAAAATGGATTCCTCATAATAGGTTTCCAGTTTTTCGTTGGAATCCGAAATGAAAACGAGATTCTTCCCATCCGGCGTCCAGTAAACGGACCGCTCGATGGCACCGTTGCGGGTGAGCTGTTCGATTTTATTCTGCCGAAAAGTGAACCGGTAAATTTCATTATGAATATCGTCATCCCGCAAGGCCGAAGGTGCGGCGATAAAGGCAATCTGAGAATTATCCGGTGAAAGAGCAAATGACCGGATCGAGAAATGTCCGTCGATGCATGGAGATTCCTTTTTCGAAGCCAGATCAATTGACCATAAGTGCACGGGCTTTACATTGTGATCCACATAATAGGCATTTCCACGTGCGGCCTTTTGAGCCTTTTCATTTTTACTGAGTGAATCGGCGGCCAGAAAATAGAGGGTTTTCCCATTCACAGCCCACGCATATTGCCGGATTCCGGTGGAATGGTGGGTCAGCTGCCAGGCTTCGCCGCCATTTGCCGGCATGAGAAATATCTGGGTGGACCGGTTGCGGCTGCTGAGAAATGAAATCCACCGGCCGTCGGGTGAAAATTTTGCCGCCCATTCTCCCTCGCGGCTAAACGTCAGCTGGGTTGTTTTCTTTGTGGAGATTTCGACACGATAAATGTGAGAGATACGTTTATTCTGTTTCCAATCCGATTCCGACGCCTGAAATACAATCCATTTTCCATCGGGGGACTGCACGGGAGAAGACACGCGTTTAAATCTAAAAATATCCTGAAACGTCATGGGGCGCTTTTGTGTCTGGGCAAAGGCCAGTATCGGCACCAGGATTAGGAGTCCGGCTTTCAATAGTCTTCGCATGTGTGAGTCTCCCGAAAGGGTAAAAAATTATCTGTCAAAAACTCTCTGAATAATAAAAAAGACAAAGGGCGAATTTTCCATTAATCAATTGTCTGAGCTATGTTAGCTCTTTTCTGATTTTAAAAATTAATATATTTGAATTAAAAATCAAGTTTAAATTTACAAACAAAAAGAATTAACAGAAATCTAACAATTGGTCCGATTAAAGGAAAAAGACGTTTAACACATCCCGGATTCTGCTTTCCGGGAGCCAAATCCAACAAGGAAACAGTAAAAATCAAAGACCTTGCAAGTGATCCAAAATTTTTGCATTTTATGATAATATAATGATCTTCTGGCATTTTTTGCTAACGTCTTTTTTAACGAATTGAATAATTGAATTAATGGATACGTCTGAAAACATTTCGCCGCTGTTAAAATTAAGCGTTCACCGGGCCATATTTAAATTGGCCGTTCCCTCCATGGGCTCCATGCTTTTTATTACGCTTTTTGAACTGGTGGACATCTTTTGGGTGGGACATCTGGGAAAATCGGCATTGGCAGCAATCAGTGGAAGCAGTTTCATTATTTGGGCTCTTTACGCCCTGGCGGAATTGGCGGCCTCCGGTTCTTTGGCTTTGATTTCACGGGAATTTGGGGTTCTTAATTTCAAAAAGGCTTCCTACTATGCCAATCAGGCCATTTGGCTGGTTATCCTGTTTGCGATTCCACTAACGATTCTGACGTATTTGTTTCGGTATTCACTGATTGGTTTCCTGGATTTGGAACCGGCGGTTGCGGCGCAGGCCGAAAGCTATTTACGGATTGTCTTTCTTTCCATGCTGATTATCTATTTGGTGTCTTTGTTTGATTCGTTTTTTCGTGCGGCCGGCGACACCCTTACCCCTATGGTGATTTTGATTGTGTTTGTGATCCTGAACGGTATTCTGGATCCGTTTTTTATCTTCGGCTGGTGGATTTTTCCCCGGATGGAATTGGAGGGAGCGGCGATTGCAACCGTGATTGCCCGCGTCCTTGGTGCCATTATTGCGTTTTATTTCTTGAAAAGGAAGCATTTTCGCCTGACCTTGCTGGTGAGGCCGCTGGCTTCTGTTTTGTGGAAAATCATTAAAATCGGGTTTCCCGTTGCACTTGGGGGATTTACATTTAGTGTCGTGTATGTATTCCTTGCAAAAATTCTTTCTCATTTTGGAAGCGTCCCTTTGGCGGCTTTGGGAGTGGGCCACCGCATTGAGGGAATCGTTTATTTTGTCTGCCTGGGATTTTCGTTCTCCATTCAAACGCTGGTGGGGCAAAATCTGGGTGCCCGCCGATTGAACGAAGCTGAAAAAGCCGTGTGGTGGACCTTACTGTATGCCTCTGTTTCGGTGGTGATTTTTCTGCTTTTTTACATTTTTATTCCCGATAAGCTCATGGGCATTTTCACGTCTGATTCTGACGTTATTCGTGAAGGTGCCGCGTACCTGCGCATTATTTCGGTTTTTGAGATTTTCCTGGCCTGGGAATTGGTTTTTGAAGGTGCCTTTAGCGGGGCCGGCGATACGGTGCCGCCCATGTCAATTTCCATCCTGTTTACGCTTGCGCGTGTACCGCTGGCTTATTATCTGGCCATTCGTTTGGGATGGGGAACCCCTGGCGTCTGGTGGGCGATTGCCGTTTCCACAGGGATCAAAGGGGGGCTTATGGCGGGGTGGTTTAAAAGAGGCCGCTGGAGACTGAAGCGAATTTAATGTCCGATTCCCCAAATAAATACTTGAAATCTCTGCCATTTCTGTCTAAATTATTTGAAAACTGACCCTAAAGTTAAAGCGCTTTATGAAATCCCTTGAAAAACAATTCATTCGAAAAATTCAAAATGTGACGTTTGCACTGGCAAAAGTGGAAACTCTGGACGAATTTGCGCGGTCTCTTGCGGATTTGTTTGTGTCCGAGTTTGGTTTCCATTCGTGCTGGATCGGATTGTGCGATTATGCCCGCATGGAGATTCTGCCCATCGCCATGTCCGGACCGGCTCAGAATTGTCTTTCGCTGGAGAGGATTCGATTTGACGATTCACCTCTGGGGCGGGGGATCATTGGCACCGTTGTGCGGGAAAAGAGACCCCAAATCTTTCAGAATATCCGGGAAAATAAGGATTGCGGCTTTGTGCAGCAGGAAGCCCAGACAATCGGAATCGGGTCGCTGGCGGTTTTCCCTCTCATGACACGGGAAAAAACAATCGGTGTGGTCCTTTTACGATCTCGGGAAAATGATATTTTTAGACATTTTGAAAGGGACCTTCTGGAGATTTTTCTGGGGGAAATGGCCGTCCTTATCGGTAATTTACGCCGAATGAGTTTTTTGGAGGGCCGGATGCGGGAGCAAACCGCATTAAATCTCGTAACGCAGACATTGAACTCCTCTCTGGAAAAAGATATTCCGGTTGTTCTGGATGAAATTCTTCAGATTCTGACCAAAACAATTCCGATAAGTTTTGGAACGATCCATCTTATTCAGTTTGCCAATGATACTCTTGTTCTGATAAGTCAGAATAACATTCCGGAGGCAATCCGCAACCGAATTAAAATCCTTCCAAAAAATAATGGCCTGTTTTGGGACATTGTGCAAAAGAGGCGTACGGCCTTCTTGAATCACCGGAAGAATCCCAATCTATTAATGAAAAATTGGCTGCAGGAATTGGAGGCAGGGGAGTACGCCATTATTCCGATTCAATTTCAAAATACGGCCTACGGGATATTGACGGTAGGTTTTGATGCGATCAGCAATTTCCCCGAATCCAGGAAGAATTTTTTTGAAATGCTTGGCTTTCAGATTGGAATGGGACTATCAAATAGTGAAAATTTCAGAAAGGCTTCGGAAACGGCTCAACAATTGAGAATTGCCCGTGAAATAGATACGGCTATTTTGACATCCAGGAATCTCGAAGAAATTGGTGTTCAAATTACGGAAAGCCTGCAAAAATTGATTCCGGCCAAACAAATTTCTCTGGTCACGTACAACGAAAAAAGAAATCAGTTCCGTTTCGTCGCCTCGTCACAGACCCATTCGAAAAAAGAGACTCAAAAGAATCGCATCCTGTTTAGTCCCGAAGCGTTTGAGGCTGTTTTCAAGAAAAAAAGAATATTTTACAACACGCGGATGAATCCAGCCATTCCTGAGGAGAACTATCTCTACACCCGGGGAACGCGTTCGGAGGTCATTGCCCCTTTGATTGTTCAAGAAAACGTAATCGGCAGTGTCCGTTTTGCATCGGATCGGGTCAGCGGGTTTTCGCAATCGGATATCCAATACATAAGTGAAATGGCTAAAAAGGTTTCTGTTGCCCTGTCAAACATTCAATTGTTCGAAGAGACCCAGCAAAAAGCAAAAGCGCTTGCGGAGAGAAGCCGGAATTTGGAAAATCTTCTGGTGCTTTCCCGCCAGTTAACCTCTACGTTTGAGATAAATGATATTTACAAGCATGTTGTAAAGCTTGCAAAATCAATATTTAAGGCGGATGCGGCTACGATTTTACAGCGAAATGAGTCGGGACAATTTATGGTTCGGGCAACGAGCGGTTTCCCCCGAAGTTTGGTTAATCACTTTAAACTAAATAGCCAGCATAATCTGTCTGAATTAACATTTCGCAAAAAAAGAATAATCCAGGTCTACGATCTTCAAAAGGAAAATCGTTTTAGAGTTCCGGAAATTGTTTTGCAGAAGGGTTATCTTTCGGCCATGTCAGCACCCATTGCGATTAAGGGAGATACCCTTGGAATTATGGTCATTCATTCGAAAAAGAAACGGCGATTTACCCGTGAAGAAAGCAGGATGTTTCAAAATATTTGCAACGAACTGGCCCTGGCTGTTGAAAATGCGAAAACCATTTTTTCCCTTCAGCAAAAGATGGAGAATTTAAAAGACATCCTGGAGATTAGCTCAAAATTTCTGGTTTCCACGGATTTGAAAAAGATTCTGGGGGAATTGCTTGATATTATTTATGATCGCCTTCGGGTAAATGGGTGTGCCATCAGTCTTGTTTCCGATGATGAAAAATCTTTACAGCTGATGGCCCAAAAAATTGAAAAACCCCTGTTTTCCTTTGGCGAGATTGATTCATTTTATCCCCTAAAGGATTTTGTTTTTGCTCAAAAGGCCGTTCAAGAGCGCCGGCTGGTGTATATCGAAAACATTTCAGATTATCCTGATTTAGCTGAATCAATCAGGGAGTTGCATAAAAAAATCGGGCTGGTTTCAACGCTTGATGTACCGATGATTCACTCCAGACGCGTCTTGGGTATTCTTCATGTAAATCAGTACAAAACTGCGCGAAAATTCCAATCGGATGAGATTGAATTTATACAAACTCTGGCCAATCAGGCGGCCATTGCCATTTTAAATGCAGAGCTCCTGTACAAGGAGCGGAAGGCTTACCAAGAGCTTCAGAAAACCCAGGAACAACTTATTCAAGCCGAGAAGCTTTCAACCATCGGAAAATTATCGGCCGCCATTGCGCATGAAATTCGAAATCCCCTGGGGGCCATTTTAAATTCAATTGGTGTTCTGCGCCGGGACGTCCCGTTTGAAGGGGTTCATGAGGAGCTTATTCAAATTGTACTGGAAGAAACCGATCGCATTAAACAGATAATCGATGAATTTCTGATTTTTGCACGTCCCAGAAAGCCCTCCCTGCAATATGTCAATCTGAAAAAGGAAATCAGAAACGAAACGGCGATTATTAAGAAAAATGGTGAACTTTTTAAAAAGATTCATTTCAGAATTTCCTGCTCAGACAACATTTTCGTTCGTGTGGATCCCCACCAGATTCGGGAGGTTTTTGAAAACGTGTTTATGAATGCCGCACAAGCAATGAATGATGGAGGGAACATCTCCCTTTCCGTTCTGCCCAGCCGGTCGTTGCAGAAGGTGACGATTATTATTTCGGATACGGGAAGCGGGATTCCTCAAAAAATAATTGACCATGTGTTTGAACCATTTTTTTCTACAAAAAACAATGGCACAGGTTTGGGATTACCCATTGTAAAGCGGATTGTGGAGGATCATTCGGGAACAATTGATATAAAAAGCGTTTCCGGAAAAGGCACCCAAGTTATTATTACGTTACCCTGGGAAGATGATCAAAAGAATTAGAAATTATTGAAACCACGGAAGGAATGAGAATAAGGAATGTCGAAAGTCTTAATTATTGAAGATGAAAAAAACCTTCGCCGGAGTCTTGCCATTACACTTCAAATGGATAATCACCACGTTATCGAAGAGGGCACGGGTGAAAAGGGAATTGAATACCTGAAAACGAATCCCGTGGATTTGGTGATAACGGATCTTCGCCTTCCCGGAATGGATGGAATAGAGGTTCTGCAGCAAATTAAGCTGATTAATCGGGACACCGAAGTCATTGTGATGACCGCATTTGGGACTATTGAAAATGCCGTCAAAGCGATGCAAATGGGGGCTTTCGATTACGTGTCGAAACCCTTTCACGAAGACGAATTTCGGGTCAAGGTTCAGCGGGCACTGGAAAAAGCGGAACTGCGGCACAAGGTTCGGAATCTGGAAAAAATAGTTCAGCATCACATCGGTTTTCAGAATATTGTCACGGTAAGTCCGGTTATGAAAAAAATATTGTCCCAGGTCCAGGCGATTGCTCCGACCGACAGCACCATTTATATTGGGGGAGAAAGTGGTACGGGCAAGGAATTGATTGCGTCCGCCATTCACCGGTTGAGCCGCCGAAAAGATAAAGCCTTTATTCCGGTTAATTGCGGAGCTATTCCCGAAAACCTCCTGGAAAGTGAATTATTCGGTCATGTCAGGGGGGCTTTTACAGGTGCCATTTCTGATAAAAAAGGGCTTATTGAACAGGCTGATGGAGGGACGCTTTTTCTGGATGAAATAGGAGAGGCCTCGCCGGGGGTGCAGGTGCGTTTGCTTCGGTTTTTGGAAAATGGGGAAATCAGACGTGTGGGCGGCACGAGCGTGCATTATGCGGATGTCCGGTTAATAACCGCAACCAATCGTAATTTGGAAGAGGCCGTTCGAAACGGAAAATTCCGGGAGGATCTGTTCTATCGCATTCATGTGATTCCCCTTTATTTGCCTCCGCTTCGGGAACGGAAAGAAGATATTCCTGTATTGGCCCATTATTTTATGAAAAAGTACAGCAAACGCTTTCATAAGCCGCTGACGCATATCGAGGCGGATGTATTTAACGTTCTTTTGTCTCATTCCTGGAGCGGAAATGTGCGGGAATTGGAAAATGTGATGGAATATGCCTGCACCTTCGCCACATCATCCAAAATTACGGTGGAAAACTTGCCGCAAACATTGAAAAAGCCGGTTTGGCAGGAAATTGAAAAAAACGGCCGGAATAATAGAAGTCTTGAAGAAGTTGAACGGTGTTATATTTTACATGTTCTTGAAAAAAACAATTGGCATCAAAAAAAGGCCTGCCATATTTTGGGCATTTCAAAAACAACCCTGTACCGTCGCCTGAAAGAATATGGGGTCTCTCCGCAAAAATTAAAATCCTGAAACGTTTCAAAATGAACCCACGGTCTATTTCATATTGAACTATCCGGGGAAATTGTTGTGCCATGACGGCATCCTTTGGAACCCCATATTGTCTTAACATCAATAGAAATAATGTGATTCTTGCTCTCCTGGTTTTTTGGCACGCGAATTGTATAATAGATTAGAAAAGAGGGCTGCTGCACAATTTTGTGGTGGGTCAAAAAAAGCCTCCTTTATTGTGTGGTGAGTGGTGTGTGACGAGGAATAATAAAGGTCGTGTGAGGTGTGGCTAAGCAGCAGCCTTCTTGTTTTTTATGATTGATTGAAGGTGTGAGAGAGTGTTGAAGCGGATTTTGGTGGTTGATGGCGACGATAATTTTCGGCGTTCTTTGCGAATTGAATTGGAAGAGAAGGGCTACCTTGTTGAAGAAGTTAGCTCCTATTTAGAGGCTGAGAAGACGCTTGCCAATCGCTCGTTTGACTATGTTCTTATTGATATCGAACCCATTTTGCAGGAAGGAATCGAGCTGGCCGAGTTTATTATGCTGGCCTATCCGGAAACGAATGTTGCGTTTATGTCGTCGTATAATTATTCGGAGTTCTATTCAGACACTTTCTTAATGAGTAAAACCCCGTTTTTCGTAAAACCTTTTGATGTTTTGGAGTTGACAAAAATATTGAGTTCACTTGAAATAATTGAACACTAAAGATTTCCCCTAACCCAACCAACCCAATGAGCCAGGGCAGATTCGTTCTCCCTGGCTTTTTGGTTTTTATTAGCTGCTGTTATGCTCGCAGATTTTATTCCCCCATGACCTTTATAATGACCCGTTTTCTTCGCTGGCCGTCAAATTCCGCATAATAAACCTGTTGCCATGGGCCGAAATCAAGCCGCCCATCCGTTACAGGAATAATGACCTGATGATGGACCAAAAGACTCTTAAGGTGCGCATCTCCATTGGTTTCGCCCGTTCGGTGGTGCCGGTAATCCGCACGATAGGGGGCAAGGCCTTCTAACCATTGATCAATGTCCTGAATAAGTCCGGATTCTGCATCGTTGACATAAACACCGGCCGTAATGTGCATGGCCGAAACGAGAATCATGCCCTCCCGAATTCCGCTTTTTTGCAAGGCTTCTTCCACCTGGGGTGTAATATTTATGTATTCCCGATGCTTTTTTGTTTGAAACCAGAGATATTCCGTGTGAAACTTCATAATCAGCCTCCTGTAAATTATTTAGCGTTTACCCAACGGTTTCGAATGACGTTCAAATAGCGGATTATTTTAATTGTAATAACCTTCGTAACTTAGGGCCCTCGTGGCAAAAATTTATGAATAATGCAGGTTAAAATCAAGGCAAATATTTTTCTTGTATCTTTTCGACAAATTACTTAAATTAGCACCCGATTACAGGACGACGCATTCCAAAGAGGGTCTGTTGAAAGATGTACAGGGAGAAGGAAAAAATGGACGTACTTATTTTTGATTCAAAAGAAGAGATGGGGAAAGAAGCGGCCCAAAAGGGGGCTGACTTCATCCGGGATGCCATTGCTGAAAAGGGCGAGGCAAATATTATTCTGGCGACGGGTGCCTCCCAGTTTGAAATGCTTTCGTTTTTGGTTCAGGAAGATGTCGATTGGACCAGGGTTACCGCCTTTCATCTGGATGAGTATATTGGTTTGTCCGCTTCGCATCCGGCGTCCTTTCGGAAATACCTGAAAGAGCGATTTGCCGATAAGGTCCCGATTAAAAAATTCCATTATGTCAATGGCGAGGGGAACCCGGAAGAAGAATGCAAACGACTGGGAGAAATCATTTCGAAACACCCAATCGATGTTGCGTTCGTGGGGATTGGGGAAAACGGGCATTTGGCCTTTAATGATCCCCCTGCAGATTTTGAAACGGAAGAACCCTACATTATCGTAAATTTGGATGATGAGTGCCGGCGCCAGCAACTGGGTGAGGGGTGGTTTGCTTCTCTGGATGACGTTCCCCGACAGGCCATCAGCATGTCGATCCGGCAGATTTTAAAATCGAAAGCCATTATTTGTACAGTTCCCGATTTGCGAAAAGCGGAGGCCGTGAAGAAAACCCTTGAAGGGCCCATTACAAACCGCGTTCCGGCTTCCATTCTGCGGCAACATCCTCAGGCCTTTCTTTTTCTGGATAAAAATTCGGCCTCGCTTTTAACCGTTTAATGCGTGGCCCGTATGGCGGCAGTAAGTCGTGGTTCTGTTGAATAAATGGGTGGTTTTAAATGAAAAGATTTCTTCCATTTTTTATTCTGATTTTTTTGTTTTATTCCCTTTATGGCAGTGAAAAAAATCTCCGGACCATTACGCACGAAAGCCGTTATCTAAAAAAATCGGTGTCGTTCATCATCTATTTACCGAATGATTATCAGACCACACAAAAGCATTACCCGGTGCTTTATTTGCTTCATGGGGCGTACGGGTGCTATCGGGACTGGGTTGAAAAAACAGATGTTGAAAATCTGGCTGACCACTATGATTTTATCCTTGTTTTTCCCGATGGAAATCCGTTTGGCTGGTATGTGGACAGTCCTCTTGATTCGGCCTCCCAATACGAAAGCTACATCGTAAAGGAACTGATTCCCTACGTGGATCACCATTTTCGAACCCGCGCGGATCGCTGGCATCGGGGAATTTGCGGACTCAGCATGGGGGGCCACGGGGCCATTTCGCTGGCGGAAAAGCATCCCGACCTTTTTGGTTCGGCTTCGTCGCTCAGCGGCATACTGGATATTACGCAGCATCCGCATCAGTGGCATATTGCCGACCGGCTGGGACCCTACTCCGAATTTCCGAAACGCTGGAAAGCCAATAGCTGTTATTATCTGGCTCCAAAATTGGTCGGAGCACACGTTGCCCTTTTGTTTGATGTCGGACGATCCGATTTTTCGTATCCTGAAAATGTCCGGTTTCATTTGAGATTGGATTCCCTCGGTGTGAAGCATATTTTTGAGGTTTATGAAGGATCCCACAATTGGACGTATTGGGGACGTCACATTGGCGAACATCTGGCATTTCATAACAAAATCTTCCTCGAAAAAAAATCGGGTGAAGTTAAAATTTCAGGAAGGATTGAGAAAGAGGGAGCACTTATTGCTCTGTTGGTGCTCTTTTATTTGCTGTATCAGATGGGGCGAAAGAAGTCCCGATCGGTTCGCGAACGTCGCCGGGAGGTGCTGGATCGAATCAAAAAAAATCGTGAACGCCGGTAAAAAAATCTTGCATTCAAAAGAAAAAATCCTTATATTTTTTTTGCTTGTGCGGGAGTAGCTCAGTGGTAGAGCTTCTCGTTGCCAACGAGAAGGTCGCGGGTTCAAATCCCGTCTCCCGCTCTAAGTTTCATTCGGTGTTCAGACCAACTGTCGCTTTTTTTGGCGGCGTAGCCAAGTGGCTAAGGCGACGGTCTGCAAAACCGTTATTCACCGGTTCGAATCCGGTCGCCGCCTCAACATGTGCCGGGGTGGCGGAATTGGTAGACGCAAGGGACTTAAAATCCCTTGGGCTCTTTAGCCCGTGCCGGTTCGATTCCGGCCCTCGGTACACGTATTTAGCGTCAGGAACAGACGCTTTTTTATTTTAACCGGGCGGTTAGCTCAGTTGGTTAGAGTACTTGCTTGACATGCAAGGGGTCACTGGTTCAAATCCAGTACCGCCCACGATAAACCCTGTTATGCGGAATAACAGGGTTTTTTTATTAGGCACCCGCTTATGGGAGACTCCGTTTCATTCGTCAATTCAAAATTACCCGTTCAGACCGAAATATTCCTTTGATTCTTCATAAAAAATTTCTATTTTATTCTAATAGAAATTGAAAATCGGAACGAGAAAATAAGAAAGAATCCGGCATTCAAATGACCGAAGAATCCCCCAAAATATCCCTTGTGGTAATTGCCAAGAAATGGCTCTGGTTATCTTACGATCATATCGGCTGGCTGATTTTATTGAATTTTGCCTATGCCGTTTTGAGTATCACCATCGTGGGAGCCGGATTTGCGTTTAGCATGATCTTTATCAGTGTGGCAAAATTGTTTGGTGATCAATCGTATTCCTTTTCCGAATGGGGGCAGGATATTCGCAAAAACTGGAAATGGGCGTTTGGGTACGGATCACTGCTTCTGGGGCTATTTTTGGTCATTGCGGCCAATGTTTATTTTTATAGGAACTTCCATCAGGGCGGGCGTCTGGCGGAATGGCTCTCCACGATCATATTTTGGTTTGCCATTGTTTACCTGATGTACAGCTTATGGGTACTTCCTACAAAAGTCTATTTTCAGGAATCTCTCAAACGATCATTCAAAAAGGCGTGGATTCTCTGTTTTGATAACCTCAAGGTTTCGTTGACGATGCTGTTTCTCTTTATTGTGCTTGTTTTTGTCGGATTGTACACAGGCATCATTTATTTCCTGCTTACTCTTGGGCTGACAACCTCTTTTATCTGGGTTGCTTTTTGCGAGGTTCTGAAAAAATACCAGATAGAAAGTCCTCTGCCCGAGGTGGAAAAACGAAGCCTGAAGGAATTAATTCGCCCCTGGACTTCTGGACTTCCTGATTGGCCCTGCCGGTTTTTCTTTTGAATGAGAAAAATAATCCCCTCAAAACTCATTTTTCAACAGGGTAACTGCGCGCTTCCCGATAAAGATTTAGGCCGCGAATACGCGAATAAAAAGCCGCGGAGCGTGAAGAATTTGATGGAAATGGCGCGCCTAAAAATTGAGGCAGTTTCCGGATTCTTTTCGTGTTTTGTGACTTCGACTTTTGGGTCTATTTCTTCTTTTCCTCGTCTATTTCTTTCTTGGATTTGAGATGTTTTAGGGCGATTTCCATCGATTTCTTGACCCGCGGATCAATTTCGTTCTTTATCGCTTCCTCCAGAGGTTGAATAGCCCGGTAGTCGCCGATTCGAGACAGTGTGAATGCGGCCTGACGGCGTGCCCAATTGGAAGGATCCTTCAGATGCTCGATGAGAAACGGAACAACTTTTGGATTTTTCTTTCCGGCCCGTCCCACGGCGCGCAAAACCGACATCCGCAGGGTGGCCGGGTAATTCAGGCTCCCGTAAGGCAGCATGATGTCCACGGCTTCCGGGGTTTTAAGACGAGCCAATGCCCGAATGGCTGCCTTGCGAATTTGTTCGTTGTAGGAATCCATTGCAAGAGCTTTTTGAAGAAACGGCAGGGCATGGGTGGAATCCAATCTTGCAATGGCCCGAATGGCTGCCGATTCGACCGCATAACTGGAATCCGATTGAAACGTCTCCTGGATTTTTGCCACTAAAGTCGTGTCTTTAAAACTGGCGAGAGCCGAGATCGCTTCTGCCCGTACGCGGCTTTTGGGATCGTGCATGGCGGAAACCAATTCAGCTTTTGCCCATTGGGGATGTACCTCGCCCAAAAAACGAGCCGATTCCCGGCGAAGCACCCAGAACGGATCTGACTTTAAGCGGGCAGCAATTGCTCTTTGCACGGTTTCGTCGTCTTTGTACGATTTTTTAAGCGCGTTCAGGGCATCCAACCGATCCACGGCATATTCAGCCCGCGTCAATTGAAGCAGCCATTCGTCTTTGCTTTTGTTAAAATGGACGGTTTTTAAGATGTGGTTCCCCGGATCAAAAATTACCAGATCAGGATTACGGGTGCACGGCAAGTAAAATGTGGTATCTGCTGTTGAAAGAGTGACCCGGGCCGTTTGTTTGTGCGTGCCGGTAATCATCCGTATTCGAACGGGCATTCTGAAAACGGTGGTCAGGGTGTCGCCAACCTGTGTTTGTTTTACGTGAAGGGCCAGTGCTTTCAGGGAGTCCACCCAGGTTTTGCTGATGTCAAATTTCGGATAGCCGCCGGAGTAGACCCATTCATTGAAAAACCAGTAGAGATTTTTTCCGGTACCGTCTTCGAAGGCCTTTTTGAGATCGGGGGCTTCTACCAATTTTTTGGCATTTGTGACGGCGTAGGTGTTCAGGCCCTTCCAGAAAAGTTCGTCGCCAACCACATAGCGCAGCATGTGAAGAACCCAGGCTCCCTTATCATAGGCATGGCGATCAAACATATTAATCGGGTATTTGTATCGGTACCAGTTCAGTGTGCGGCGATAGACCGTTGAGTCTTCCGCCATGTACACTTTGGCGGTATTTCGCATATTGATATCCAGTGCATCCCGCCCCTTTGTGTGTTCGGTCCAGAGTGAGGCAAAATAGGTGGCAAACCCCTCGTTTAGCCAGGAATTCGTCCAATTACGGCAGGTCAGCCAGTCGCCCCACCACTGGTGGGCCAGCTCATGTGCGATCAGCCCTTCGCTGGTGCCGTCAATTGTACTTCGTCTGTCGCGCATGGTGGCGGAGGTCAACGTGGTGGCCGAGATATTCTCCATTCCGCCGTACATAAAATTGTCGACGACGCTCTGGGCATATTTGGCGTAGGGATATTCCACACCGATCCGTTTTGAAAAAAACTCGATAATCCGGGGCGTTTTTTCAAAAGTCGGTTTGGCGTAGGGCTTTTGATCAGGATGAACATAATACTGAACCGGAATTTTTTTATAAAAGTCCTCCACCTTAACATAATTTCCGGCTACAATGGAGGTCAGGTAAGACACGTGGGGCGTTGTTATTTTCCAGTGGAAGGTGCGAGTGGAATCCGTTTTGTTTTCGGTCACCGCCACCAGCTTGCCGTTGGAAATGGCAATATTGGGGCGCTTAATGGTGATGAAGACGTCGCTTGATGCGCGGTCATTTGGATAATCCCAGCAGGGAAACCAGTAGTGATTGTCCTCCATTTCACCCTGGGAATAGATTTCAAAATGATTTTTTCCTCCCTTTTTCGGCAAAATAAAATAGAGACCCTTTTTGGGTTTTTTAACCGTGTAGTCGATGGACACATCCAGTGTGTCTCTCGAAGAATAGGCTTGGTCTAAATAAATAACCAATTTTTCAGGGTGTTTTTTGAATTTCAGGTTTGTTTTGGGAACAAGCTGCACCGAATGAATCTCCATTTTGGCGGCGTCCAATACAACGGAATCGACGCCGGAGTGAAAGGGGGTTAGTGTCAGCCGTTCTTTTGCAAAAAGGGTTTTATTGGGGGCATCGAATGAAAGTTTCAGCGTGTAATGAATAATATGGAAATCCCGGTCCGGGGCGTGATGCTCCGGGCCTTCCATGGGTTTGATTTTGGCTGCGTGTAATATAAGCGCCGGGGAAAGGCCGACTACCATCAGGAATACCAGACCGTTTAGTAAGCGATGAACCTGTTTCATAAGAATCCTCCGAAATTAATAGAATATATCAATATTAAGATAACGAAATTTCACGGCAAATGTTACAAAAAATTTCGGGTATTTCCGATCGGCCTTTAAGAGCTCTATTACGTGCCTGTCCTGTTATAACTCCCGGTCCGGCCTGTTTTTAAAATGATGCACTCTTTGGGAAAATATCACTGTAAATTCTTGAAAAGAAATAAAATGATCAGAATGAATATATGACAATTTTTTAACAAATATTGACTTGACAGTCTGATGAAAAATGTATACATTAAATGAAATTTGATTGGGCTTTTCCTTCTTCCGGTTGGGTGTTCTTTCTGCTGAAAAAACCTTGTTTAATCCAGGACAAAATACGCATGAAAAAACTATTCTCACTGACTCTTTGGGTGATGTTTTTTTCAAATACCCTTTTTGCTCAGGGCACGAGCAGTAAAATAGAGAAATTAGTGGGCGGTCATTTCGATTTTGATGGTGAAGTGGTCAGTACCTCTTTGTCTTCTCTTCATTCCGGCCGGTTTACGCCCTCAAACAATTATCTGGCCTGGATGGATTTTTATCAAAACCCGGCCTTCTCAACGGGTATTAAAAATCCCTTTATAACCACCTTTTTTGCGCCGTCTATTGCGATTCATCCCAATCGATTTATGGATGTGAATGGCCGCGTTCAGCGGGCAATAGACAATGGAATAGCCAGTTACCGGTCTGATTCGCTCCGATTGATTTATCCTCAACTCGAAAGTGTCTTCCGCAAGAACCGATATTGGGGACAGGGTCTCATCAGTTTTCCGGCAGGCGGCGTTGTGTTTACATTGGGCTACCAGCGTCAGCTTTCACTGAATCTTCAAACCTTTTTAACAGGGGCAGAGGCGACCATTTCCACCCAGGTGCCCCTTTCAGAAACTACAAGTGAGGTGGTTTTTAATGCCTTCCTGGATGCCAATTTTCGGTTCAGCATAAATGTGGACAAGACCACAATGGGATTGGCGAAGGTCATTCGCAACCGGTTTGCATTTGGATTTTCTCTGGATCGGTATGGCGGGAATGTTGAAACGGTTGGATTCATGGATGCGCAGGGGGACATGCTTTTTAACGGTCACGAGTATATTTTTAATAATTCCAATGATAATTGGTACAACCGGCTGACACAGGCTATTAAAGGCCGATACAAGGGAAGCGGTTGGCGGATGAATTGGGGCGGTTGGTATGTTTATAATCGGAATTTCATTTTCGACGGCGTCATTTCCATGCAAACCCCCATGCGCCTGGATGGAAATCTCTCTATTCACGTTAACAAAATTCCCGCACTGAACATCGACGCCCTGTCTTCGGATGATCCCAACGCGGAAATTCTGGATCCGGCGAAGCTGGATTTGTCCCAATTAACCCTCACCGATTCCGTAGAAAATCCCACATATCCGGCCCTTTTTCTGCATCAACAATCGTATCTGAAAGTGGGAGTTCTCTACCAAACGCCGCATTTTTATTGGTACAACAGTATGGTCCAGAATTTTGGTTACGCCGGAATAGGCTATGGACCCTACGAATTTGGATTGCAATCAAAACTGGATTGGCAAACCCTGTTTGGATTCCATCATTTTTATATGGAAATCCGATTAAAATATATGAAGAGTTTTATTCATCATTCGGAAAAGCTCGGAAAGGGAGAAAGCCGAATCTGGCTGCCTTCATTTGCCATGGGGTATGCCCGGCTGTTTCAAAAACATTACCCGATTCATGTCGGACTTTCCCTTTTGCCCGATCCCATTCTCTATTTTTCAACGGGCTACCAATTTTAATGCTTTCGGCAGGTTTTGAACAGTTTTCATTTTGAATTTTAGGCGGGATAATGCAAAAAAAAGCAGTTCTAATTTGGATTGGGCTAATTGTCCTGATGTTACCCCATCAGGCTGCGGCCCAGCAAATTACACTTACAAGCGTACCCTATCAGCTCATTAGTGAGTCCGAATCCGTTACGGTGACATGGGCAGAGCCGATTCAGGCGACACTTCATTACGGAACGACCCATGGAGTGTACAATGCCTCAATTTCAAAAAGCGGTACGCGCTCACTCACATTTACTCCGCAAAATGAAGGCATTCATCCCGGGGTTTATTATGGGATTATTACCAATGGCTCGCTGCGGTCGGCTGAGTTTCCGTTCATTGTAGAGGCATCTGTGTCTCCGATTATGCGCGAACCCACAAATAACGGAACCGTTCGGACAGCCACGCCTGAATTTCAGTGGGATGAAGTTTCCGGGGTTCCCTTTTACCACCTCATTCTTTCCGATCACGAAGCGATTATTACACGGGATCCCGATACCGGCGAGTTGCAGTTAACCGGTGCCAATATCATCTGGCAGGTGATTACGTCTGAGACACATATTACGTATGGCGATCCCGATCCTTCCGGCTACTTTACGGATTTCAACGGGACCACTCCGCCGCTGCTCAATGGAAATCACTACACCTGGATCGTGCTGAACAACTATGGAAATAATCCGGCCTTCACATCATTGGTTCAATCAGGTGTAAGTGCGTTCTACGTTAATCTTTCCACGACAGCAGCCAAGCCCATTCTTATCTCACCGGCTGACGGAGTCTCTCTGAATTCAAAAACCATTACATTCCAATGGCAGCCTGCGTCCGGTGCGGTCAATTATCAAATTTCACTGTTTGAGTACATTTACGAAGAGGGAAGTTCCTCCAGCTTTCTCATTTGGAGCACCACCACTTCGAATACGTCCATTGATTTTCCGGCACGCACAGTATTAAAGGGAACGAAATACGCCTGGCGTGTACTGGCCATGGACAATTCCGGCAACGGAACGCCAAGCGACACGCGTCAATTTTCTTACACTGTACCGGTCAGCGCATTAAGCATTCGCACCCTTCAGATGGATGGAACCAATCTTCCCCGAACCAACGTTACCTTAACGGCTATTGATGGCTCTTCGGATAACGTGTCTTTCATTACATCGGATAATGGCAATTTTACAGCTACGGTCCGGCCGGGTTCGTATGCGATTACGGGTTCAAAGGAAGGCTTTTTGGATACGACTAAAACCGTTGAGGTGGAGGCGGGGGATACCCTTTCCGTCGCATTGCGTTTAAGGAAGGCGTCCCATCGCGTAAAGGGGGTCACGCGTAACCAGGCCGATCAGCTTCTGCCGTCTGTTTCACTGCGGGCGGAAGAGAATCTTTCCGGCCGGCTTCTGGAGACCTCCTCCGACGCAAACGGGAATTTCGTACTCAGCCTTTCCAGCGGGGTCTGGGATATCTGGGGACAGAAAGAGAACTATTCCAATTCAGATACGGTTCGGGTTGTGTTATCATCTCAGGAAGAAGTAACCTTGGCTCAGCCCCTTGTTTTAAAGGAATTTGACAGTTTCATTACGGGTACGGTGGTGGATGTAAATAAACAGCCCGTTATTACGGCACGCGTACAGGCACAGAAGGATGCACGGGTTGTTTCTCAGTTTACGGCCAATAATGGATCTTTTCGCTTGCAGGTGAGCAGCGGCAAGTGGACGGTGACGGTTACAAAGGGAGGCTATGTGAGCCCGGCGCCCCGAATTGTCCAGGTGACGCCCGGAGCGACAATAAATCTGACTCCCGACCTGGAGCTCACGTCCAATGCCGGGGTTTTGACCGGCTTTGTTTTCAGCGGACAGAACTCCGTAAATGGGGCGGAAGTGAAGGCCATCCCTCCGTCAGGACAGCCGGTTTCTTTTTTAACCGATCCCAAGGGAGCGTATGCGTTGAATCTGGCTCCCGGGAATTATACCGTCACCGTTTCCAAGCAGGGGTACGCACCACCTGACCCGCTGCAGGTATCTCTGCACTCCGGTGAAACCCTTTCCAACCTGAATTTTAATCTTCGGGTAAATCCCGTTTTTATCTCCGGAAAAGCCGCCTCAGGCGGAAAACCCCTTGAAGGGGTGATCATTCAGACAGACGGGGCAAACGACACGACTCTTTCTGACGGGTCTTACCGCCTTTGGGTTCAACCCGGGACGTACCGAATAACGGCATCCAAAACGGGATATGCGGCAACGGGAATTCAAACCGTAACCATTGCCCTGGGTGAAAATAAGACAGGGGTCAATTTTACACTTGTGCCCAATGTTGGAACGATTAAGGGACGTGTTCAACAGGGGAATTTGCCCATTGTGGGGGCAGCCGTTTTGGCCTATTCCGGAACGGATACATTTCGCACGCTGCCCGGAAATGTGGGACAATACACCCTTTCGGTAAAACCCGGCACCTGGACAATCCGGGCTGAAAAGGAAGGCTTTGTTCCCGCCCAATTGAATACGCCCGTGCAATCCGGTCAAACCGTTACGGGTGTGGATTTCAATCTTACACTCAACTTGGGCACGATTTCCGGAAAAATCACGGACAATCATGGACGGGCGGTTGAAAATGCATGGGTCGATGTGATTGGAGAAAATCTCCAATCGGTGTCTGATCTGAATGGAAATTACACCATTCAGCTGGAACCGGGACCTTACCAGCTAAAGGCATGGAAACCGGGGTTTAGCAGCCAGACGACGTCCGTTACGGCAGTACTTAATTCAACAATTACGAAGAATTTTTCCCTGACCACCATGGGAACGTTGACCGGAAAAATAACGGACAGTTCCACGGGTCTGCCCATCAATAAGGCGGCCGTGTGGGTGATCCTGGGAGCCGACACGACGCAAACGGAAACGGATTACACGGGCGAATACACCTTTTTTCTCAATTCGGGGACGTACACCCTGGTCGCCGATCAATTGGGATATCACCGAAAGCAGCTCAGTGTGTCGCTTGCGGCAGGTGCCGTCAAAATCCAAAATATGGCGCTTCAGCCGGATCCCACGGAAATAGCCCGGATTCAGGGCAAAATTCTGGATGATTTTCACAAACCTATGGTGGGTGTTCCAATTTCACTCTCCGGTGGGAAGGTGGATATCATTTACACGGAAACGGATGGAACGTACGATATCAAGAAACTGCAAACCGGTTTGGATTACACCCTGCGTCCCAAACTGCCGGGCTTTTTCTTCGTTCCGTCCAAAAGACGCTTTGCTCCTCTGATCGCCAACAAAACCGGCCAGGATTTTGCCGGAGCTCTGTACGGAGATGTGAGCGGCAACAAAGAGGTCAGTTCATTTGACGGGTCGCTTATCCTTAGAATCAGCGCTCAGCAAAATGTGGCCCCGTATTATCGAAATCAGCCGAGGGATTCCATCGCGGCCGACGTCAGCGGTAACGGACAGGTGAGTTCCTTCGATGCATCGCTTATTTTTCGCTATTCGGTCAATCTGATTGATCGCTTTCCTGTGGAACCGTCCCGACTGGGAAAAGGGCTCGAAAATTATTCTGATCCGGAGGTTCACGTGTTTACATTTGCGGTGAAACATCTGGATGAAACCCGTTGGGCTGTTGATATTCAAGCGGATAATCTGAATCATATTTACGCCACGCAATGGAAAATTGAGGTCGATCGGCAGTGGGTAAATGTACAGAATTGTGTCTTGTTCCGCTCCTCGGAAGGCCATGCTCTGGCCTGGTCGGAGAAAAATGGTGTGCTTACCATTGCAACGGCGGGCCCTGAAGCGCTGGAGGGCTCCGGAAAACTGCTTCGCATTTTGATTGAGGTGAAGGGGGATCCGTCCATTTCCCCCGAAACCTTTTTGGAGGTGAGGCAGGTGCAGGTGAATGAGGGGCTGGTTGTGTCAGAATTTCAGCCGCCTGAACGGACCCGGCTTCCAACGCAATTTCGTTTGTATGATAATTATCCCAATCCCTTCAACGGTGAAACCCTGATTCGGTTTGCGGTTCCGTCAGAAGACCATGTACAAGGGGTTTCAGTCGATTTGTCCGTTTACAATGTGCTGGGACAAAAGGTGCGGCAGCTTGTGCAAAAAAAACTGGCACCCGGCTATTATCAGTTCAAATGGAACGGAACGGACGAATCGGGCAATCAGGTTCCGGGCGGGGTCTATTTTTATCGATTAAAGGCCAAAAATCGGGTTTATGTGAAAAAGCTTTTACTTTTGAAATAGGTTGTGTCTATGAAACGTTTATGCGTGTTTTTTTGGGGAGCACTACTTTTTGCCACGACGGCCTATGCTCAAACCGTTACGGTCTCGGTGCCGGATATTCAGCAGTCGGAAGGAAAAACATTCCGGTTGCCGGTGAAGGTGTCTGACCTTTCCGGGTTAAATATTTACTCATTCGATTTAACGCTGGTTTATGATCCCGGTGTTTTAACGGCTCTGGATGCCCGAACGTCGGGTTCCCTTTCGGCCTCCTGGGGGCCGGCCACAAAAAACATCACCAGCGGGCAAATTCAGGTGGGTATTGGGGGAACGAATGCCTTGTCGGGTGCCGGGGATTTGATTTACCTTATTTTTAAGGTCAATAATGGGGTGTCTGTCGGCAAAACGTCCATATTGACATTTACAAACTTTAAATTCAATGAGGGGTCTCCATCTGTCCAATTAAACAATGGAACATTTACGGTTATTTTGGATACCGAGCCCCCAAAGATCACATCGGGCCCGCAGGCAGTCAATCTTACAGCGCATTCGGCCGACATTCACTGGCGAACGGATGAACCCGCCGACAGCAAGGTGGAATACGGACTCACCTCTTCGTACGGAGACGTGTTGGAAAATTCCTCCTTGGTTACGTCCCATTCGGTAACGCTTCATCCACTCAAACCTTCGACTACCTACCATTACCGGGTTGCATCCAAAGACAAATTGGGGAACGGCCCAACGGTTTCTTCGGATCAAACCTTTACAACGGCCGCTATTATTGCCCGTTTGCCTTCGCTTTCCCTGGATCCGGGGGCGGACATTATTTTCCCTCTGACCGTGACGGATGTTTCGGAGCAGGGGATTACGTCTGCAGAAATCGTCGTCACCTACGACGCCGGACTTTTATCTCCGACAGGCGTCAGTTCGGACGGCACCCTTATTTCCGCATGGAATTCTCCGGCATTTCAGGTGGAATCCGGAAAAATCACCATTACCCTTTCCGGTACGACACCTTTGAGCGGGTCGGGGATTTTGGTCAACATACAGTTTCACATTTCAGACGCGGCGAAAATCGGGCAAACCACGCCCCTTACATTTCAGAAATTTATGTTGAAAAACAGCGGGGGCGAAACCATACCTGCCACCACCCAGAACGGGCGGTTTACCGTAGAGGATACGCGTCCTCCGGAAATTGTGTCGGGTCCGCAGGTGGAATCCATCACTGCCAAAAGTGCCGTAGTCACCTGGCAGACCAATGAAAAAAGTACCAGTATTGTGCGATATGGGCGCGATACATCGTATGGATGGCAGAAAAAGAATCAGACGCGTACCCTTCAGCATTCCGTTCTGTTGTCCAATCTTTCACCGTCTACGACGTACCATTTTCAGGTGGGCTCAGTGGATTCCAGCGGGAACGGTCCCACATTCAGCCAGGATGCCACTTTCAGCACGGAAGCCGGAACCGGAATTATTTTAACGGCGGAAAATGTCACGGGACAGGCGGGAAATGATGTCACCGTGCCGCTCCGGGTGACGGATGTAAGCCAGCAGGGCGTCAGACGCTACACCGTTGTACTGACCTACGATTCGGAGCTGATCACGGCGGTTTCGGCTCAAACGTCCGGTACTTTAACGTCCGGTTGGGGCGCTCCGGTTTTTCAAAAAGTGGATGGACAGGTGGTTATCCAGGGACAATCCGGTACGCCCCTTGCCGGAGCGGGAGTACTGGTGAAGGTGATTTTTCACGTCAAATCGGACGTAACCGACGGCGTAACCACTCCTATTTCCTTTGTCTTTGCCCAATTCAATACGGGGATGCCTGAATTGACCACCGCGAACGGGTTGCTTACCCTTCGCGGAACCCCCGACAGCCAGGCACCGCAGATCACGTTTGGACCCTTTGCACAAAATATCTCGGCAACCGGGGCACAAATCGTTTGGGTTACGGACGAGCCTTCTTCCGGGATTGTGGAATTCGGAACGGGGACCTCCTACGGACAAACGGCGGGGGGGGCAGCTGTTTTTGAACGGATTCACCGGATCACCCTGTCGGGGCTGCTTCCGGGCACCCGCTACCATTTTCGGGTCAAATCATCGGATCGCTGGGGAAACGGACCCACTGTCAGCCCGGATGCTTCTTTCCAGACCACCAATGGAGGGGAAGTACAGGTCTCTCTTCCCAACCGGACCATTCGTGCCGGAACACAATTCGACTGGCCCATTCAAATCGGGGACGTTTCCGGAAAGTCCGTTTATTCGGCCGACATCACGGTGACTTTTGATCCCGACGTGCTCACGGCCATTTCGGCCTCTACGTCGGGGACACGGGCCAGCAGTTGGGGGCCTCCCACCACAACCGTGAAAAGGGGCAAAATAATTATTGCGATGGGAGGAATTAGTGCCCTTAGCGGCAGTGGCAGCCTGGTCAAAATCCGCTTTCAGGTATCCGGATCCGCAAAGGAAGGAACCCAGGCACCGGTTGTTTTTCAGCGGTTCGTTTTTAATGAAGGAACACCGGCTTCTGTTTACAGGGGGGGACTGTTTACGGTCAAGGATGTGACGGCACCGAAAATTACAGCGGGACCCTCCGTGGTGGCAAAAACGGCGTCTACGGCCACTATTTTGTGGGCAACGAATGAAGCGTCTACCGGGAGGATTGACTACGGTGAGACCGCTTCTTACGGCCAGATGGAAGAAAGCGGCATTCTCGAAAAAAGTCACCTGGCGGTCATAACCGGATTGTATTCGGGGACAACCTACCATTTTCGTGTCTCATCAACGGATGCCAGTGGAAACGGGCCCACACAAAGCGCCGACCAGACCTTTCAAACGGTGGTTGAACAGCCCATGATTTTCCGGCTGCCTTCCGTGGCCTACGATGTGGGACACACATTTGATTTACCCGTTCGATTGGACAGCCTTGGAAATGGCAGTCTGTATTCCTTCAAAATGACCCTGAAGTTTGATTCCCGTTATCTCGAGGCAACAGGGGTGAAAACTGCAGGAAGTTTGACCGAGTTCTGGGAAGCGCCCGTGGTGAGTGTCGGCCCGGATTCGGTTTCCATTGAAATGCGTTCCAACAATCCGATCCACGAAAACGGCGTTCTTTTTAAGGTACAATTTCGGGTTAAAACCGGTGGAGCTTACAATTACCCGACTCCTCTGACTTTGCAGAATGTTTCTGCAAATGGCCTTTCTTCGGGCTTCGTTATTCGGGAGGGCCGCTTTACGCTTCGCGATCTGACGCCTCCGGAAATCTTGACGGGTCCCAATTCCACCGAGGTTCGGGCTCATTCGGTTCACATTGTCTGGACAACAAACGAGCCGTCCAACAGTAAAGTGGATTACGGAGTGACTTCCACGTATGACAAGGCTGTTGAAAGCGAGGACCTGGTAACCTACCACGATCTGGCGGTTGCCGGACTCAATCCAAACACGACGTATCATTTTCGTGTCAGTTCAACCGATTCTGTGGGCAATGGGCCGGTTCAAAGCACCGATCAAACCTTTACCACGACGTCTGGAAATGAGGTGGTGGTTTCCATTCCCGACACCCTGGCCCCTGTGGGGCAGACCATCTGGTACCCGGTTTCTGTTGAAGATGTCACCGGAAAGAACATCACCCGCTACCATTTCATCCTAAAATACGATTCTTCGGCGGTTCGCGCGCTTCAGGTGAGAAAAACCGGAACGCTTTCAGCATCCTGGGGTACGCCCACCGTTGGGATAACCGACACATCTATTACAGTGGATCACACCGGAAATGCCCCTCTTTCGGGCAGCGGAGATTTGATTCAGATTCAATTTAAGATTAAGGCCACGGCCGGAGTGGGCCGGGATGTGGGACTGATTTTTCAAGAGTTTACCTTTAATACCGGAGATCCGCCGGCTTCCCCCAACAGCGCACGATGGCTTTTGGTTGACCGCACCCCGCCTGAGTTTGTGGGAACGCCAAAGGTCACAGATGTGGGGTTTAATTATGCGACCCTATTCTGGAAAACCAATGAATTAACGACAGGCAAAATTGATTACGGCACAACACCCAGTTACGGAAAACAACTCAAAGAAACGAAAATAGACACCGTTCACCGGATCACGATAGAGAATTTGACCGCTCTTACAACCTATCATTTCAGGGTGTCTGTCACGGATACGGCAGGGAACGGGCCGGTTTTGAGCAAGGATCTAAGCTTCACCACATTGTCCGACACGGTTTTTGTTACCGTCCCCGACACAACGGTCCCCATGGGCAGTACGTTTGAATTGCCGCTGGTCGTAACCAATCTGACGGGATTTGGAATCACCCGTTTTGCCATTGAGATTGCCTACAATCCCGATCAGATTACGGCGTTGGGGGCGTCTTCCAGGGGGACACTTGCTCAGGATTGGGGTGTGCCTGCTTTTTCCGCTTCCGATCATGTGCTTCACGTGGAAATGTCCGGGACAGAGCCGCTCAAAGGAACCGGTGTTTTAATCCGGCTGAAATTCCAATTATTGGGTGGTGTGGTGCCCGGCACGGATCTGGAAATTCCGTTTCAATCGTTTCAGTTTAATAACGGAACGCCGGTTGTAAAGACCACACCGGCAAAAATCCACGCCATTGCGGGGGGGAGCGGAATTGAGGTTTCCCTGCCGGATACCAGTTTTTTACCCGGCAAAAGCGTGCGGATCCCGGTCAGGGTAGGAGATCTAACTCAGAAAGGAATATTCTCATTTAACGGGAAATTGGTTTTTTCTCATTCGGTTCTCAAAATAAGCGGCGCCACCACCCAAAAGTCCCTGCTGGAAGCCTGGAAGACAATTGATGCGTCTGTTTACCCGGACAGCGTCATTTTTTCGGCGCAGGGGACAAAGGCTCTTTCGGACTCCGGTGTCTTATTTTATTTTGAGGGGACAACCAATTCTCAGGCCAATGAAGGCGATACGAGTTCCCTCATTTTGGAGCGGTTTACCTTTAATCGCGGAAACCCTGTGGCTCAGGTGAAAAACGGGAGAGTGCGAATTGTTATCCGTCACGATGCCATTTCGGGCCTTGTTTTTGAGTCGGACAGCGTAACGGTTTTACCGGGCGCGACAATTTCTGCCCGGGAAACGGGAACCCAAACCGTAAAAACGGCCCGGTCGGACACAACGGGATTTTTTCAGATTCGCGGTCTGGATTCAACCCGAACCTATGACGTGTTTGCTTCCAAAGCGGGTTACACCCCCTCGGACATTTTGAGGAAAATCAAGCCCGGGGCCCGAAATCTGAAATTGTACCTTGAAAAACAAAACGGGTTTATTGACGGCTGGGTTAAGGCGAATACGGGTGAACCGGTGGTGGGGGCTCTTGTCGTGGCAGACGACGGACACACGCACTTCGGTTCGGGGAATACGGACTCTACCGGCCACTTTGCCATCAACAATCTGGCAAAACGGTACGCGTACACAGTGAAGATTACAAAATATGGTTTTCACGATAAAATTATTTCCAATGTTGCCGTCAATCAAACGGTTTCCGTTACACTGGATTGGTTTTACGGCCGGGTTTTGGGAATGGTTAGAGACACGACCCGGGCACCCATGGATAGTGTGTGGGTACAGGCATTGAATCTGAAAAAGGGAACGCGAGTGGACAGCTTCTTAACCGGAAAAGACGGCCGCTACCAACTGGACAGCCTGAAAGCCGACCAATATTTGGTTTACGCTCTTCGTAACGGATTTGTCAGTACGCCCAACCAGGTCACGGTTAACCTGGCACCCGGAGATACCGTAACGGAAGATTTTATCCTGGAAAAGGCTGTTTTGGCCTCGATTGAAATCTCGGGCGACCGGGAGATTCCCAATAATGTTCCTTCCCGTTTCGATTTTGTGGCCAAGACGGCCGGCGGAAAGGTCATGGGCCTGCAATCGCCCGTCTGGAAACTCTGGCCGGAGGCCGCGGGGGTTGTCAGTCAGGGGGTGGTGTACCCGGATTCTCAGTATTTTGGGGAGGCTTTTCTGTCCGTAATGGACCCGTTTACCGGAATTGCAGATACACTGGCCATTTCTCTGTATGCTCCGGTGAGCCCTTCTTCGCAGCTCACCGTTAAAAATGCAGACGGCGTAACCCTGGCCATTGCGGCGGGATCCGTAGACCAGCCTCAAAAAATAAAAATTCAAGCCATCTCGCTTCCATCCGTAAAGAAGAGTACAAAGCGGTACGCGGCTTTGGGGAAAGGTTATCTGCTGAAACCGGGAGGCTTTCATTTTCTAAAGCCCCTCCAATTAACTCTGCCGGTTCCGGAGGGATTTGTTCCGAAGCGCACGCGCATCGGCAAATGGAATCAGGAATTGGCCCGATGGGACATTCTGGAAACCCGGGTAACCGGAGAGCGTGCGATTACGGCCGATGTGGAATCCTTTTCGCTTCTGGCCGTTCTTAACCCGGCACGTGATCTCGGAATGGAATCGCTCAAATTGATCCCGAATCCCTTTTCGCCTGTGGTGGATTCGGATGGGGATGGCAGTCCCGGCCTGACCATTCAGTTTTTAATTACCTCACGGGACACGCGGCGTCCCTTTGTGACCATTGAGATTTACAGCATGGTCGGCCAGAAGGTGCGAACCCTGTTGGATGACCAGCCGGAAAATAAGGACCAGTATTTGCGCTTTCACTGGGATGGGCTGACCGATGATGGCCGAATGGCCCGAAACGGGCGCTATCTGATAAAAATTGACGTATCGGATGCAACCGGTACAAAAACAACCCTTAAAACCGTGGTTCTGGTGAAATAAAAATGAAAAAACGAACGCTTGTAATTTTCGTGTGGCTGCTGCTGGGTGTGGGGGTGACGACCGTCCGGGCTCAGGACTTGGCCGGTATCCCTGCTGCTTTTGTGGACATCGGATTTGGGGCCCGGCCCTTGGGTATGTCCGGCGCGTATTCCGCCGCAAGTAACGGGGTGGAATCGCTTCTCTGGAATCCGGCCGGACTGGCGGGAGTCCCTTTTGTTCAGGGAACATTCAGCACCACCCGGCAGCTGGGACTTATCCCTTATCAAATGGCGGCGGCCGCCTTTCGCTTCGGGCTGAATTTTGTTCATTCCGAAGGAATCATCCTTTCGGGCGACGACGCCATGCGGGAATTTACATTTCTGGTGGGGTTGAGCTACGAAAAACGGTGGGAAACCGGGTCTTGGGTCAGAGGCGGGGCGACGATCAGCTACCGCAATGCCAGCTTTGGGAAAAATGCCGCTCAGAACGAGGGAGCAGTCACCGGAAGCGCATCGGGATTTTCCATGGATTGGGGCGTTCAGTACTCCCCGGCGAAACACTACGTTCTGGCGGCCGTCCTGAAAAATATGGTAAATTATCTGCAATGGAACAGCTCCACTCTCGGAAAATACAGCGAGGGTACACCCAGGCAATTGGTTTTTGGTCTCGCTGCATTGGACATTTTGAAATTTAATTTTGATTTGGATTTCGAGAAAGCTCTCTACCAAGACGTTGCAGACCGCTTTTCTTTTGGGATGGAACGCCCGATTTACAAATACTTTTTTCTGAGAGGCGGCATTTCACGGGGATTGGTTCCCTCGGATTTCTTATCGACGGCCGTTGGCGGGGGACTTCGGTATCGGTTTCCTCAGGGGTTTATCCTGTATCTGGATGGAGCGTATATTTTTCAGGATTTAAACAACAATTTCCGGCTGTCGGTTTCTTTCGATCTGGAATGAGGCTTATTAAAGGAGTTTTTATTTGAATTCAGATTCGGGATTGTATTTCGCTTAAGAGAAATATTAAGCGATGCGCTTTAACACCACCAGCGAGAGATCGTCTCCCAGGCGGGAATGACCCACAAACTGACGGACATCCGCCAGGAGTTTTTCTCCCATTTCCCGGGCAGATAAATGGGATCGTTTTTCAAAAAGCGTGAACAGCCGTTCTTCGCCGAAAAACTCACCCTGCTCATTGAGTGCCTCGGTTAAACCGTCGGAATAGATCAGGAGGAAATCCCCTTCCTGAAGGATGACGGTTTGCTGCGAATATTCAGCATTTGGAAGCAATCCCAAAGCCGGTCCTCCCTTTGACGTTTCCTTGAACCCCATTTTTGTCACAACAACCGGGGGCAAATGCCCGGCATTAATGAACCGGATTTCGTGAGAATTCGATCCCAACTCCAGATAAACCAGCGAAGAGAAATTTTGCGGAAGAACATCCCTGTAAAAGATGCGATTTATTCTGAAGACCAAATCTGGAAGCGATTCAGCTTCCGGCGCCAATGCCCGGATGGTGGCCTGCAATTTGGCCATCAATAAGGCTGCCGGCAGGCCCTTGCCCGACACATCTCCGAGAGCAACCGCATATCGATCCTGATCCAATTCCAAAAAATCAATCAGGTCTCCGCCCACTTCGTTGGCAGACTGGGTAAAGAGCCACAGTTCCCAGTTGGGTACGTTCGGCATGGGGGGAGGAGCCAGGGCTTTCTGAATAGCCCGTCCCTCGGCTAATTCATTTTGGGCAACCAGTTTGTCTTTTAATTCAAGCATCAGAACAAAGAGGATGATTAATTCGCCCAAGAAATTGGTATTTGCAGTGGTTCTTCCGAATTGAAAAGACGGCATTAAAAACAAGGCGATGAGCAGCAAAATACGACGGGCAGGTGTGAGCTTAAAAAAGAGGGTTTTTAAAAGCCACCAGACAAGAAAGAGCCAACGCTTGACTTTTCCCATATTTTGCAGACGTTTTTTCCGATCGCGAGTGAGAAAGAAATCCTGCAGGCCTAAAAAATCATCCCGGATAGTCTTCCAGAGTCCGGTTTGGTGAAGATCATTTAAAATTGTTTTTCCAATTTTCTGATTGTCACTGGATGTTGAATCCGTGGTTTTCATTTTTATTTTCCATTTGTTGAAATGAACCGTGCCTTATAAAATACGATACGAATGCTTTAATGTTTGGGAAAAAGTACATCCTCCTAAAAGATGCATGTTTTATTCAGAGATTGCCAATTTCTTCAATTTACAAGAGAATTATTTATTGGGCCGCGAAAACAAAATTAGAGATTTTAATTTCCCTGTTTACGAAATTATCTTGATTCCATTCCTTGCAAACTTTATCTTTTAGAGACTAATAAAACAACTTCCCTACTCATCAGACACACCGGCAACCGTAACGGGATCACAATAAAATGAAGGCCAGAAATTTTTATTTGACAACACGCAGCACATAATGTCTACAGGTGTAACCAAATTGTAAATTTCTTAAGAAAGGATTTTTAGCATGAAACGTTCCGAAATCAACCGCGCCATTAAACAGGCCATGGCCTGTTTTGAACGAAATGGCTGGCATTTGCCGCCTAACCCCCGATGGGATGTAACGGATGCAGGGCTGGGTGATTTTAAGAAATACGGCCTGGTTCTGGTGAATCTGGCTGAAGAAGACGAGTATTGTGAAAAGCTGATGTACGGGGTCAAAAATCAGCGTACACCGGCTCACTGCCACCGCCAGAAGAAAGAAGACATCATTTGCCGAAACGGGGAACTGGCGATTCAGGTCTGGAATCACAATCCCAATGAAAAACGCGAGCCGCAGATCTTCCAAGTCAAAATAAATGGAGAAATGCGGGACGTGCGGTCGGGAGATATCATTCACCTGAAAGCGGGCGAACGCATAACACTGGTGCCGGGCGTGTACCACGAATTCTGGCCGGAATCGGAGGAATGCATTATCGGGGAAGTTTCGTCACACAATGATGATTTGCACGACAATTTCTTCGCCAATCCGGATGTGGGGCGGTTCCCGGAAATTGAAGAAGATGAGCCCCCGTTTGTGAAATTGGTAAATGAGTTGTAGGTAACACAAGGTTTTTTAAGATGCGAAATTCTGGGTGCTTACGAATTGCGATTATTTTAATTTTGCGGGAAAAAACACATGGAAAATCACCGAAGTGGTATTCTGGCTGCCGGAAACTGGCTGCTGGATCATGTCAAAATCATTGACCAGTATCCGGAACAGGAATCTTTGGCTATTATTCAGGAGGAGAGTCTGGGTAACGGAGGCGGGCCGTACAATTTGCTGAAGGATTTGGCCCGTTTAAAGGCTCCCTTTTCCCTGGCGGGAATTGGCCTGCTGGGAGACGATTCGGAAGGGAAATTCATTCGAGCCGATTGCCGGACACACGGCATTGACGTTTCCGGATTGAAAACCACCGATCGGGCCCCCACCTCATACACAGACGTTATGACTGTTCGTTCAACGGGAAAGCGCACCTTCTTTCACCAGAAAGGAGCCAATGCCTTTTTGGATGAATCCCATTTTGAGCTGGAGAAGAAAACGGCCCGGATTTTTTACCTGGGGTACGTGTTACTCCTGGACACTTTGGACGTCCCCGGCTCAGATGGACGTACAGGAGCAGCCCGGGTGTTACAAAAAGCCACGGCTTTGGGATTTCAGACCGCTGTTGATGTAGTGAGTGAAACCAGTGACCGGTTCCAAAGTGTGGTCGGGCCGGTTTTGCCGTGGGTTGATTTTTTGATCGTCAATGAGTTTGAAGCGGGAAAGATTGCCGGAGTGCCCACTCGCGTCAATGGAAAACTGAAACCGGAAGGTCTTCGCGAAGCGGCTCGCGTGCTTTTGAACCGGGGCGTGCGCCGGTGGGTGGCTATTCATTTTCCTGAGGGAGCGCTGGCGGCCAATTCGAAAGGGCAGGTTATTGTACAGGGAAGTGTGCGTGTTCCGTCTGAAAAAATCAAGGGTGCCGCGGGTGCCGGCGATGCCTTTGCGGCCGGATTTCTTTACGGTATGCATGAACAGTGGGATATTCAGGCAAGCGTTCGGTTGGGAGTCAGCGTGGCTGCGGTGTCGCTTTTCGATTCCACCTGTTCGGGAAGCATTTTGCCGGTCGATGAATGCCTGAAAACAGGGGAAAGATTCGGTTTCCGGGAAAATGTGATCTAAAAAATGGAAAGTTTCGTAACCGCAGGCTTTACGCCTGCGAGATAATCGGGTGTTATTTCCGGGGCGATTTGTGGGGGCAATTCATCGGGGCGATTCGTGAATCGCCCCACCACCAAACATTCGCGCATTCGCGGCTTAAAAAATTCACCACGAGAATGCAAAGCCTAAAATATCCGACAAACACGAACACCAAAAAATTTTTCCAAAATAAATTGACAACCCCCCATTTTTATGATATTTTTGTAATAGTTGGGTAAGGAGGTCACGTTTTTCAGAAAGGAGCCCAAACATGAGCCATTTTAAATGGGTGCTTCTGCTGGTCGGTTTTGCTTTTTTGTGGGGAGGCTGTTCGAAAGACGTCTCACCATTACAGCCGGTGGGGACGCATACGTTAACCCCTCTTGAAAAAAAGGTGGTTTCCTCCAGTAACGATTTCGGCTTCAATTTGTTCAAAGAAATTGTTCGTGAAGATTCCAGCGAAAACATCTTTGTCTCGCCTTTGAGTGTATCCATGGCGCTGGGCATGACCCTAAACGGGGCCAACGGGGAAACGGAACGCGCCATGAAGACCACGCTTGGCTTTGGTGACATGGATTTGAAATCGGTGGACACCGCCTACAGGTCGCTCATAACCTATCTGCTTCAAGCGGATCCCAAAGTCATTTTTGAACTGGCCAATTCCATCTGGTACCGAAATACGTTTCCCTTTGAAAAAAGTTTTTTTGATGTGGTCCGAACCTATTTTCAGTCCGAAGTGCAGGGGCTCAATTTTAATGATCCGAATTCGGTGAAGATCATTAACAACTGGGTGGCAGCGAAAACACACAATAAGATCAAAAGCATTCTGGATCGGATTGACAAAAGTTCTGTCATGTTTCTAATCAATGCCATTTATTTTAAAGGAACGTGGACCTATCAATTCAAGAAGGAAGCCACCCAAGAAGATAGTTTCTATCTGCCGGACGGCTCAACGATTTCCGTCCAGATGATGAACCAATCCGGAGAATACGACTATTTTGAAACGGATCAGTTTCAAGCCATTGATTTGCCCTACGGAGATGGCGCTTACAGCATGACCATTTTCCTGCCCACACACAATGTGCCGCTGGATTCGCTCATTGGCCAGTTGAATCCCCAAACCTGGCATACCTGGATGGGGCGATTTGAGAAGAAAAAAGGCGGTATTTTGCTGCCAAAATTTACCCTTCGCTACAAAATTAACTTAAACAGCGTATTAGAAGCGCTTGGGATGGGCATTGCCTTTAGTCCCTCACAGGCCGATTTTACCCGAATGAGCAAAAAGGGGGGACTTTACATTGGATTCGTCAAACACAAAACCTTTGCCAAAGTGGACGAAGAAGGAACCGAAGCTGCTGCCGTGACGGTGGTGGGCATGTATGCTACAAGTGTCGGAGGGGGGAGCAATGGATTTACGATGATCGTCAATCGGCCCTTTTTGTGTGTGATTCGGGAGCACGCCACGAACACAATTGTATTTATCGGTAAAATTTCGCACCCGCAATGGGAAGATTAATCCCAAGAATGGTAGGGTATTTTTGAGATTATTCGTATTTCAGAAAAATCCCACATTTAATTTTTTATTTCAACCCCTGAATGCGGAAATTGGTTTACCCGAAATAACGTGAGTGAAAATCAATCCCCAAAAAGCAAACCTTGCGAAGGTTTGAATCTTCGCAAGGTTTTTTATTTGGGTCTTTTTTACTGGAAACTCCAGGCCTCTGTCTGTCGGACTTATTTAAACACCTCATTTCGAACCATTTTTTTCACGTCCCACGGAGCGGCCCCGCCGTGCAGATATTTGTGAAACCAATCCAGGTGCGCATCGTAGTAAAGCGGCATGGACTTCACATAGCTGGGCCAGTGGCCGTCGTTTTTAAAAATAATCAGACGGGACGGAACGCCCATTTTTTGCAGGGCCGTGAAAAACTGCAAACTCTGGGTGTAAGGCACGCGGTAATCCCGTTCGCCGGTAATGACGAGCGTCGGGGTTTTGAAATGGGGCACAAAATTGCTGGGAGACCATTTCTGGTAAAGGGGCGAATTCCAGGGCTGCCCGCCCAAATCCCATTCCGGAAACCAGAGTTCCTCTGTAGCGCCGTACATCGAGCGCAAATCGTACACGCCCATCATCGCGGCAATGGCCTTGAAACGGGTGGTGTGTCCCTGGAGCCACATCATCATGTAGCCGCCGTACGACCAGCCCATCACGCCCATCCGATCGGCATCCACCCAGGGGATTTTGGCCAGGGAATCGGCCACAGCCATCACATCCTGGTACACCTTGCCGCCCCAGTCTTTGGAGATTTCCGCCGTGTAGGCCTGACCGTAACCGGTGGACCCGTGGGGATTGGGAAAGGCCACAATGTAACCCGCGCCCGGGTACACCTGCCAGTCGCCGCGAAAAGCATCTGCCCACTGACCCTGAGGCCCGCCGTGCACGTTTAGAATCAAAGGATATTTTTTGTGGGGATCAAAATTGTGGGGCGTTACAATAAACGTGTGCACCGGAATGCCGTCCGCACCGGGAAACCAGCGTTCCAGAACCGGCCGAATGTCCACGGAATCTTCCACCGCCTTGTTGAAAAAGGTCAGCCGTTTGGCATGTTTGCCATTGGTGTCCACCCGCCAAATTTCCGTGGGGTCTTGTACCGCCCGCCGGCTGACCGCCACCCATTTTCCGTTGGGTGAAACGGCAAAGGCATTGATCGTTTTCAAATCGGCCACCGGACGAATGCGGTTGTCTTTCAGCCGCACGTTGTACAACGGGAAGTGGCCTTTCACTTCTCCAATAAAGTAAATGCTTTTGGAATCCGGAGCCCACGCGAAGTCGTCCACCCAGTTGTCGAAGGCCTCGGTCAGAATGCGTTTTTGGCCGGTTTTTCGGTTGTAAATAGCCAGGCGGAACCGGTCGGATTCGTAGCCGGGAATTTTCTGCGTGCGGTAGGCGATGAAGCGACCGTCAGGCGAATAGCGCGGCTGGCCGTCGTAAGCGGGATTGTCCGCCGTAATATTTTTGGCGGGGTCTCCCGTGGCCGGAACCAGCCACAGATCCATGTTAGTGGAAGACTCCGGGTGCGGCACGCGCTTGGAGGTAAAACAGATTTCCTTCCCGTCCGGCGAAAAATCGTAATCGGTCGCACCGCTCAAGGAAAAGGGCGGCGAATCGAAATCACCGGGCGTAACGTCCGTCATTTTTTTGGATTTTACATCAAACACAAACAGGTGGTTCCGGTGGCCGTCTTTGTAGTGTGTCCAGTGCCGGTAGAGGAGATGGTCAGCCAGGTGAGCCTGAATGGGCCCTTTTTTCATGGATTCGTTAATGGCTTTGTTGCAACTGTCGCTGGCACCGCATTCCGGAAAAACCGACGTTTCGAATAAAATTTTGGTTCCGTCTTTGGACCAAACCGGATTGGTGATTCCGGTGGAAATATGGGTTAATTGGGTCGGTTCGCCGCCACTGACCGGCAGCAGCCAGAGCTGCGATCCGTTTTTCCGGGTGGAAATGAAAAGCAGGGATTTCCCGTCCGGCGTCCAGCGCGGGGCGTAATCGGCCGCGGGGTTGTTGGTCATCTGGTGCACCTGACTGCCGTCTTTGTTCATCAGGTAAATTTCCGTGTTGCTCTTGCCCTTGTGAAGGGTGTAAGAGGTGACCGTGAAGGCAATTTCTTTTCCGTCCGGTGAAATCTGTGGATCGGAAACCGATTTCAGGTGGTACAAATCCTCAATTGTGAAGGCCTTCTTCTGTGCCATTGCAGGCAAAGACAGAAGAAAAATCGACAGAAAAACGAGCCATTTTTTCATCGTGTTTGTCCTTTCCTTATTTGGAAATCCTGGTCATTTAACAAACTACACCAATGTAAAAAACAACCGGTTTAAATTCAAGCAAAATCCACTTGGCGAACTGCCAACGGCTAATTTGAAACAGACCCATGAAATTTGCGTAGATTAGGACAAACTTGAAAAGGATTCCCATTTGGGCTGATTTGAAATGACCCGAGGGCACTTTTCTTTTCACCGCGTCCGGTTTGTCGGAGTCAATTTTAGAAAGGAGGAATGGCATGAAACGTCTGAGGAGGTTTGCGGTTCTTTTTGTTTTTTCGGTTCTTTTGACAAATCCTATTTGGGGCCAAAATAATCTGACCTACACCGGCAGTACGCAGTTGCTTTTTACGCCTCCGGGGGCCTTTCACAATGGTTTGCTGGGATTTGTGAACCCTTCCGTTCCTGCGTTTGTCCCCAAATTTGAAGTTCTGGGCGTCTGGGACACGAGGCGAAATCCGATCACCCAGACAAATACGTGGGGTATTTTCGCTGCGTCACACGGTCTGGGAACCCAATTTTTCCGGCAAAGAGAAGGAACCGGTTGGGTTTCGGACTACGGGTTGTCGGCTGCTTTTTCGACGGAAACAGTCGGCTTTGGCCTGGGCTACCGCTGGTCAAAGGCGTCGGCGGGGGCCCTGCCGCACGATCGTTTGTTGAATGTTGGGGCTCTTTTTCGACCCAGTCGCTATTTTTCGTTAGGGGCGGCCGGCCATTTTTCGCTGGAACACAATTTCCGTGAAGGCATATTCGAAACGGGCATCCGGCCATTCGGTTCACCTGCGCTCACCCTCTTTGCGGACGCGGCAGCACATTCTGGTCAGGCCCTGAAAAATGCCGAATGGAGTGCCGGGGCCGTGGTGCGCGTATTGCCGGGCGTGCACCTTATCGGTCGATACTTTTCGGACAAAACCCTCACCGCCGGATTGTCTTTCAATTTGGGACACACGGGTGTGGCCGGACAGGCCCGATTTTCCAATCAGCACGATTTGATTTCCAACACCACAGCAATTCGTACAGGAGCTCTTTTGGAAAATCCGTTTTCCGGAAAGGTGCAGAAGAACACCCGGTACGTTCGTTTCTGGCCCAGGGGACCGATCGTATACCACAGCTACCGCTTTGGCGACCGGAAGGAATATTCCTTCTTTGAGCTGCTGAAAAATATCTCCGCATCGGCCAATGACCCGCGGGTAACGGCCATCGTACTCAATTTGTCCGGAACTCGGGTTCAGCCGGAACATGCCTGGGAAATTCGGGAATCACTTAAGCAGGCACAGAAAAAAGGGAAGAAAGTTCTTATTTTCCTCGAAAATACCGACATCTCACTCTACCATCTGGCCAGTGTGGCGGATTGGGTTGTAATGGATCCGCTGGGTTCGTTGACGCTGGAAGGCTTTGTCATGGGACGCACGTTTTACAAAGGCACACTGGAAAAGCTGGGAATCGGATTTGACGAGCTTCGCTTTTTCAAATACAAGTCAGCCGTTGAGGTCTTTAGTCGAAAGAAGATGTCTGAAGCAGACCGCGCACAGCGCCAGGCTTTTGTGGACGATTGGTACAGTCTGGTTAAAACGGATATTGCAAGCTCCAGAAATATGACGCCTGAAAAGTTTGATGCGCTGGTCAACCAAAATTTCCTCTTTCTGGCAGATTCCGCCCAAAAAGCGGGGTTGGTGGATACGCTGGCCCGCTGGTCAGCGATTGATGACGTGGTTAAAGCATTTATGCATAAAAAACTCCGGCCCCTTCCGGTAAAGAGACTGCTTTCCAATGAGCAAGTGATCGATCAGTGGGGACCCGCGCCAAAAATTGCCCTGGTGTACGCGCTGGGAACCTGTGCCATGGACAAAGGCATCCGTGCCCGCTGGCTGGAAAAGGTGTTCAAAAAATTGGAAAAGGACAAAAGCGTGAAAGCCGTGGTGTTCCGTGTGGATTCTCCCGGCGGCGACGCCATGGCCAGCGATCTGGTGGCGGAAGCGATGAAATCCTGTGCCAAAAAGAAGCCGGTTATTGTTTCACAGGGACAGGTGGCCGGTTCCGGCGGGTACTGGATCAGCATGTACGGAGATACCATTGTGGCCGGACCAAACACGGTAACCGGTTCCATCGGGGTCATTGGGGGGTGGCTTTACGATAAGGGGTTTTCGGGGAAGATTGGCTTTACAGCCGATCATGTGAAACGCGGTAAACACGCCGACGCGGGTTTCGGAATTTCCATTCCTTTTGTGGGCATGCTTCCCGAACGCGATTTAACCCGGGATGAACGGGCCACGGTTCGGTATTTTATGAAAAGTGCGTACAACATTTTCGTGAAAAATGTGGCTGAGGGACGGTCGCTCCCGGTGGATTCGGTGAAACAAATCGCCCAGGGGCATGTTTATTCCGGTGTGGAGGGCAAGAAAATAGGGCTGGTGGATGTGATTGGCGGGTTGGAGACGGCGATTCGAATCGCCCGGGAAAAAGCCGGCCTGAAACCGGGCGCCCATGTGGCCCTGGTTGAGATTCCCAAATACAAGGGACTTTTTAAATCACCAATTCCCAACCTGCCGTTTGCGGGCGTGAAAATGTTTACCCCATCGGAAATGGACTATCTTCGAATGGTGTCCGAAATGCCCGGAAAACCGCTGTTTCTCGTGCGGCCAGGGTTGTATCCCATCCTGCGTTAATGGATTCACAGAAAAGCGTTCCAAACGGAGCGCTTTTTTATTTCTTTGACGCCTTGTCTGAATCTATTTTCAGAGAATCCGCCGGTTTCCGGAAAACGTCCCAGCCACGCAAAAAAGTTGATTTTGGGTCCTGTTTGGGGTAAATTTAACTTTATTCCAATGATATATATGACTATTGAATTTGTTGAAAGTGCGGAAATGAAAGTTGATTTTAAAAAATGGTTTTTGGGGTCAATTTTACTGCTCCTTTTTTTCAGCCGGAGCTCTGACGCTCAGCTTCAGAGGACGGCTCCTGAAAAACAAACCTACTCGCTGGCACTGGTGCTCAGCGGCGGGGCTGCTCTTGGCTATGCCCACCTCGGTGTATTAAAGGTGCTGGAAGAAAACGGCGTCCAGCCGGATCTCATTGTGGGTACGTCCATGGGTGCCATTATTGGGGGGCACGTGGCGGCCGGTGTTCCGCTTCCCGCTTTAATCCGGCAGGCTTCGTCCATTACGATTTTTAAGCTGATGGACTGGTCATTTCTTGGCCTGGGATTTTTCAGTTGGGAAAAAACGGAGAAACTTTTTCGGGCTAATCTGGATCACAAGACGTTTGCCGAACTGAAAATTCCATTTGCAGCTGTGGCAACCGATTTATACACAGGGGAAAAGGTTGTGCTGGATTCCGGAGACGTTGTAACGGCTATGCTGGCCAGTGCGTCGGTGCCCGGAATCTACACACCGGTCAAAATCGACGGGCATACGCTGGTGGATGGCGGTCTCGTTGAAAACCTGCCGGTACCCACAGCCAAGGCGCTGGGTGCCAGATACGTCATTGCCGTGGATGTGCATCACCCGCTTTTGAAGGAAAATATTCGCACGCCTTTTGATGTGATCCGGCAGGCTATTTACATTTCGCAGGACGCTCAAACCCGCGACAAGATGAGCGGAGCGGATGTCCTGATTCGGCCCGATTTACAGGGGTTAAGCTACACCAAATTTAGCGCCGTGGATAAGGGAATTGAGGTAGGCGCCCGGGCCGCCCGAGAAAAATTGCCGGAAATTGAAGCGCTCCTTCGAAAAATACAATCCGGGACATCTGATGAAAAAGGGAAAGAATAAGCCGTGGAAAATAAAATCTCCAAAAGAAATGTACTGATTACAGGGGCTTCCAGCGGAATTGGGCTTGAACTGGCAGCGGTGTTTGCAGAGAATGGCTTTAATTTAATTCTGGTTGCCAGGCGTGAAGAAAAATTGAGGGCCGCGGCAGAGCGGTTTCAATCTGCATATGGAATTGAGGTCACGCTTCTTGTAAAGGATTTATTCCGCAGCGAGGCAGTTCAGGAAATGGCTGAGGAGCTTCGGGCCTGGAATATTTCGGTGGACATTCTGGTGAATAATGCGGGATTGGGAGCACTTGGGCCCTTTTACAAAATGGATCCGGAAAAGATAGTTGAAATGATTCAGGTCAATGTGACGGCACTGACACGCCTGACGCGCCAGTTTTTGCCCGATATGCTGGAACGAGGGTACGGAAAAATTCTGAATGTATCTTCAACGGCTGCCTTTCAGCCAGGCCCCCTGATGGCCGTGTATTACGCCACAAAGGCGTTTGTTTTGAATTTTTCGGAGGCCATTTCACACGAGCTTAAAGGGACGCCTGTTACGGTGACGGCGCTGTGCCCCGGTCCAACGGCTTCTGAATTTCAGAAAAAAGCGGGGATGAAAAATGCGCTGGTAGGCCGGGTGGGGCTAATGTCGTCACAAAGGGTGGCTGAAATCGGTTACCGGGGGCTAATGAAGGGGAAACGGGTGGTCATTCCCGGGTTTCCAAATCGACTGGGCGCCTGGTTTGCAAAGCACGCTCCCCGGCCGTGGGTCATGACATTTATTCGCTGGATTCAGGAAAACCGCGATTCAGCTGAATAAAGGGATGAAGCCGGACTGGGTACCGTCCCGGGGAAAATACCCGATGAATTTGTTCGGGAACCGGATTTTTGCTTTGCTTTTCAGAATTGGAATTCTTATATTTAGGTCGAATAAAGTAAATCATTTGAGAACTAAAATAGCCGAGGCGAAAATCTTTCCCGAATGCCCATGCGAATTTTATTGGTAGAAGATGAAAAACTCAAGCGCATTTCACTGACGGATGCTCTTGAGAGAAAAAATTTTGAGGTCATTCCCTGCGAAAACCCGATTGATGCGCTTGCTGTATTGGAAGAAGAAGCAGCCATAGACGTTATTGTCACGGACTTAAAAATGCCAAAAATGAATGGCATCGATTTCATTAAAAAAGTTCGTGAATTTGATAAAGAAATCCCTATTATTGTTGTAACCGCCTATGCCACGGTAGAAACGGCCGTGGATGCCATGAAATTGGGGGCCTACGATTACATCACCAAACCCTTTACAACCGATGAACTGATTCTTGTTCTGGATCGTCTCAGGGATTATCAGGAAATTGTGCGGGAGAACATTTATCTAAAAGCGAAAATACGAAGCCGTTACCGCTTTGAAAACATTATTGGCCGCTCCAAACCCATGCAGGAAATTTATCGTATTATTCAAACCATAGCCGATTCGGATGCCACGGTCCTCATTCAGGGGGAGAGCGGTACGGGAAAAGAGCTTATTGCCAATGCGATCCATTTTAACAGCAACCGGCGAAACAAACCCCTTGTTTGTGTCAGTTGTGCCGCTCTAACGGAGAGCCTTTTTGAGAGTGAGATTTTTGGCCACGAAAGAGGGGCATTCACAGGAGCAGTAAAAGAGAAAAAAGGCCGTTTCGAACTGGCCGACGGAGGAACGATCTTTCTGGATGATGTGGACGATATTCCCCTGTCGTCGCAGGTAAAACTGTTGCGAGTTCTTCAGGAAAAAGCGTTTGAGCGGGTGGGGGGTACAAAAAGCATTTCTGTGGATATTCGTGTGGTGGCCGCGACAAAGGTTAATCTTCTTGAAAAAGTCAAGCAGAATGAATTCAGGGAGGATTTGTACTACCGCCTGAATGTTGTTCCCATTTTGTTGCCGCCGCTCCGGGAGAGAAAGGAAGATATTCCCCTGTTGATTGACCACTTCATGAGCAAATATCAAACAAAATCTCCCGTACGAAAATTTTCAAATGACGCCATGAAAGTCATTCTTTCGTACGACTGGCCCGGGAATGTGCGGGAGTTGGAAAACATCGTAGAGCGCATTTGTACACTTACCACGCATGAAATCGTTGAATTGGAGGATCTCCCGGATTTTCTTCTGGTTCCTTCAAAAACAACATTTAACTGGCGGGGATTTTATGGTCATCACCCTCAACTGGATTTTGCGGAACTGATTCGATCCTATGAAAAGGAGCTGCTGATTTGGGCACTTAACAAGGCCGGTGGAAATCGCAGCAAAGCGTCTCAATTATTGCAGTTAAAGCGTACAACTCTTCAGGATAAATTGAAGAAATATGGCCTTCAGGAGAAATAACAACACTGCCATCGTACTGGCGGGCGGAAGCAGCACCCGAATGGGCCGGCCAAAGGCTTTGCTTAATTTTGGCGGAATTTCGCTGATTGAGAGAGTGGTTCATCAATTGCGCCCGGTAACCGAGGATATTCGGATTATTACAAATACGCCCGAATTGTACACATTTCTCAATTTACCCATGCACGCTGATTTTATTCCCGATAGCGGGCCCCTGGCCGGTATTTTTACCGGACTGGCGATCACACGAAGCGAACCGGTTATTGTGATGGCTTGCGATACCCCCTTTATTACAACAGAGTATTTTTTCTTTTTACTGGACCAGTGGTCAGACAAGATAAGCTGTCTGATTCCCAAAATAGGCCGTTTTTATGAGCCGTTGGCGGGACTCTATTCCCATCGAGCCATGCCGGTGATCGAAGAATTATTAAAAAGCGGAAACCGGAAAATTGAGTCCCTTTTTGACCGGGTTCCCACAAAAACGCTGAGCAAAAGAGATCTGGCTCAATTTGGGGATCTCCGTAAATTTTTCTGGAATATCAATGATCCCGAAGGGTATGAAGAGGCGCTCAAACAGTTGTGACGAAATGCCGTCACATTGTCGAAAATGCATCATTTGCGACTGCTCAAAGGGATTCCTGGGACAAAGCCTTTTGGTTTTCACCTTTTGAAGAATCAAACGGTTACGCTGTTATGAAGGTTATCTGGACATATCGGGGGATTGAATGGCATAGCTTTTGTTGTAATTGATTTCAATCACATTATTCAATATCTCCGAGTTCCCGAACCTACAGCCCAAAAGCCAGGGTTCTCGAACCGATAGGGTTCAACTGGAAACAGGTGAGCCTCCCGCGTTTGGAAAGGAGATAGCAGAGGAAAAATAGCCCCAATTTCCGAACGCGAAATTGGGGTTTTTTGTTTGAAAAATCTGTCGTAAAAATCCATAGAGAAACGCAGGAGACCGGGGAACGGATCAGAGAATATTGGATCTGCCTCCGGCAAATTAAATTTTTCCATTGGGAGGAAACGTGGCTCATAAACAATTTTTTGTTTCGCTTCAGGAAATGGTTCTAATTGCCCTTCTTGGTGCGCTTTGGGCAGCGGTGGAAATTCACGTTGGCTTTCTGCTGCACCTTGTAAAATTACCATTTGCCGGAATTTTGTTAACGTTTTTTGGCGTGATCATTCTTTTGGTGGGGCGGACCTTTGTTCCACGGACGGGAACAGCCGTTCTAACCGGCTTGATTGCTGCTTTATCTACCTTCCTTTTCCTGGGCGCGATTGTCATCTACCCGATGATCGGCATCGTTATGGAGTCCATTTTTGTGGAAATCGGATTGGCCTTTCCCTTTTCTTCCCGAATCAATTACCAGGTCTCCGGTGTTCTGGGATTGCTGTGGAGTTTTTTCCACCCATTTATTGTTCAGGGGCTTGTTGCGGGTCTGGGATTTTGGAAGATATTCTCCATTGTCGTTGAAAAAGGGGCCAAACTTTTTCATCTGGCTCCCCAACAGGCGTTTATTGTTTTATTACTCCTGTTCAGTCTTTTTGCAGCGGCCGGATTACTGGCAGGTATGGTCGGGTGGAGTTTATCCAATCGCCTGCGTCACATGGTTTCGTACCACTGGCTCAGTCAAAAATCAATAAAAGGCACGGTGTGAAAAGAAACAACAGAGCGGCTTTATTATGATTCTGGCTTTCCCGGTTTTTTTACAACATTTATCTGCCATTTGTCTGAAATGATACGTATTCTGATAACCGGTGAACAGGGTGTCGGAAAATCGACACTTACTCAAAACCTGGTTCAAAAACTGCATCTAAAGCCCTCGGGTTTTAAGACCCTTCCCATTTATGAAGGCCGCCAGAAATTGGGGTATTATCTTCAAGACCTGGAAACCGGAGAAAAGTATCTCTTTGCACACAGGCGTTTCAAAAGCGATAAGCGCTTGGGTGATTTTGGAATTCGTGAAGAGGTATTTGAGAAATTCGGAACACAAATTGTGGCGCAGGTGATGTCGAAAGAGGGCTGGATCGTCATTGATGAGGTCGGAATTATGGAATCAGATTCCAGGCCTTTTGTGGATGCCCTGAAAAAGCTGTGGAAATCGCCCCGCAATCAGATCTGGGTCATCCAAAAAAGAAGCCCAATCCTGGGAATGCTCGTCAACCTGAGAGTGCCCTATCATCTATTCGACGTCACGGTTTCCAATCGTGGAGAATTGGCAAATGAAATTCTGAAAACCATCCGGCACACTGCAAACAATGAAGAGGGTTGAGACCGGGACCAAACGGTACGCCCAATCTCGCTTTGGGATCAGAAAAATATTGACTTCTTTAATGAACATTATTAATTTAGGGGTGTATTCAGGCATCTGTTCTAAAAAAGCCGTTGTCCGCGAATTTCACGAATTGATTTTATTGAAATGAAATTAGCGCGATTTGTGTAATTTGCGGTTTTTGAAGCAAACTCACTCATTCCGAAAATAAACCTATTTCGACAGAGAGGATCCGATGAATTCATCTGCCAACCCTGCGATATTCAAGCATATTATTGAAAATCTTAGTGAAGGGATTATTTTTGTTGACACCGAGAATCGGGTTGTTTTTTGTAACCATGCTGCAGAGGTCATTCGGGGAATCCGGGAGGAAGATATCATTGGCAACTCGGTTATGGATTGTCATCCGCCCAAAGTTCGCCCCGGCGTGGAAAAAATTATCGAAAGTTTTCGATCGAACAATGCCACTGAATATCGTCGAATGGTTCCCTCAGTCAATGGGGATCGCTATTACGACAATGTCTACGCCGCAGTCCGGGATGAAAAGGGACGTTTTGTGGGGATGATTTTGGTGAGCCGGGATGTGACCGAGAAGGTCAAGATGCAGAAAAAAATGGAAGACTACATGAAGGTTCTTGAAGATCATGTTCAGGAACGAACAAAGGAATTGCAGGAGGCCTACAAGAAATTAAAGAACGCTCAAAATCAAATTATTCAGTCTGAAAAAATGGCTTCTCTCGGGCGCTTAATTGCCGGAGTGGCGCATGAAATTAATAATCCTCTGGATGGCATTCAAAACAGCATCCACAATATTATCCAAAATCCTGACGACCAGATGAAAAACATGGTCTACCTCAATCTTATTCTTGAGAATATCGGACGGATTGAAACCATTGTAAAGCAACTCCTGGGTTATGCCCGTGCGCGAAGCTACCGAATGGAAGCGGTTTCTCTGAGCGAAATTATCGAAAAAACGCTTATTTTGTTGGAATATCGACTGTCGCGTTCGGGGATCGAAGTCATTAAGCAGTATCCGGAAAAGGACATTCTCGTTTTGGGCGATGACAACCATCTGCAGCAGGTTATGATGAATGTCTTTCTGAATGCCATTGATGCCATGCCCGAGGGCGGGGAACTGCGGATCGAGGTCAAAGCAGAGAGTGAAAAATGGGCAAAAATAGCGATTGAGGATACGGGCGTTGGAATTCCAAAAGATGATTTACCGCGGATTTTTGATCCCTTTTTTACAACCAAGGAAGTGGGAAAGGGAACGGGATTGGGGCTGGCCGTCAGTCTCGGAATTATCGAAGAACATGGGGGAAAGATCATCGTGAAAAGTAAAATTGGACGAGGAACCACATTTTCTATTTTGATTCCGCCATTAACATCCAAACAAACCAAACCCATTCTCTATGCAGAGATGAAGTAAGCCCTTCGCAGTGTCCCGATTCTGGGAGGAATTTCATGTCATCCCCGACAATACCTGACGAAATTCCGTCACTTGTACAGAAATTCGTAAATTATGCCCCTTCATGCCAACTCCTGCATCTTGCCTATTTCTAATAAAATCAATAAGTTGGATATTTTACGCTTTCTTCTCAGGAATGGCACACTTCTTGAATATCAGGACAGCAAATACCTAAGGAGGAGCATTGGAATCTATCCAATCCATTGTTGCCACGATTTTAAAATACACAAAGACACTTCCTTCTGAAAATATCTCATTAATGAAATCTGTAGGTTGTATTGCAGGTGAAAACATCATTGCATCTGCCGATTTTCCGTCACGCACCCTTTCCCTGATGGATGGTTTTGCATCCCGCCACGAATGGCTGGAAAAAGCATCAAAAAAAACCCCTGTTACTTTAAAACGATCCCAAAGAAGCGTCTCAAAAAGGGTGTTTGAGAAAGATGTTGCCATTTCTGCCAGACTATTTGAACCCCTGCCCGAGGGTTTTGATGTTGTATTTGGAGAAGAAGAGGTATCCGTGTCGCATCAGACAATTACCATTGAGAAACCCTTTCAAAAATGGACGAATGTGTTGCCTGCGGGTTCAAAAATACGCAAAGGCCGGGTGTTGCTGTCAAAGGGAAGCGAAATCACTTGTTTAGATATCGGTACGGCATCGTTCCTGGAGTTAGAATCCTTGCCCGTTATTCGAAAGCCGCGGGTGGCTTTGATTTTTGTTTGCCCGTCCATTCAAAATGTCAGGGACAGAGAGACGCTTGTAAAATACCTGAAGGGAATTTCAAATACCATTGCTGCGCAGGTCATAAAATATCGCGGTCTTGTCAGACGCTATAAAATATTATCTGATTTTTCCGGGGCCGATCGTGTCACAATCTCGCGTGCTTTGAAAAATGATTTGATCATTTTTATTGGCGAATGCTCAAAAAGGTACCAGGATATTTTGATTGGCGTATTGGAGAAGAAAAATGTTCAATTTCATTTACACACCCAGAATGTGTACCCGGGATTATTCTTCTCATTCGGAACATTTGAAGACCGATTGATTTTCTTGCTCCCCAACGATCCCATTGGCGCCATTCTGAATTTTGAGGAATTTGTCCGGCCCGCGCTTTTTAAAATGAGAGGCAAAAAACAAATCACTCACGATGTGATCAATGCACGATTGGACAAGACCATTAATAAGTCTGAAAACCGGATATCACTTGTTCAGGCCTCGGTTCACTTGAGAAATGGTGTTTTTTATGCCGTCCCTGTTGAAGAAAATCCATTTTCCAACCCGGAAAACCGGCGCAAGGTCAACGGCATTATTGTCCTTCCGCAAAATGTAAGGCAGCTTCCAAGGGGAAGCGTCACGCGTGTGCAAATACTCCGACAACCGGACTGGAATGATTAGCCGTGATCTGCGATCGCTGGTGGCCAATTGGGACGGACTCAAAGAAAACGGGGTGTTTCTAAATGGGTTAGAAAAAGCCTAATCGAATTAAAAAAGGAGGTGATACGTCTTTCTGTTTTTGGATGTGGGTTTCACTTTTTAAAAAGGATACGTTTTTGAATTCAAATTCGGGAAAAGGAGGAAGAAACCTATGAAAAAGTATGTGATTGCGTTGTTTGTTGGTTTATTGACAGTTACACTGGTTTCGCCGTCGTTTGCGCAAAATGGAAAAAAGATCAAGGTTAATGGCCTGTACACGGCCTGGGGATTATCTCAGCAAAAATTTTTCTTTGGCAAGAATAATGGCAATGACGATTATTTTGTCCAGATGCTGCGATTCAAAATTCAGGCGGCCGCCAATGACAATGTAAAGGCCGTCACGCGTTTTGATATTGCTCAGGGATGGTGGGGTGTGGATAATGCCCTGAGAAGTGCTAACCGGCCATATGGTGCTTATGGTGGCAGCAGCCTGTTTGATTTCAAAGATACAAATTATCTCTTCCACGTAGATCAGGCCTACATGGAATTTAAGGTGCCTGTGGCGCCAATCGTCATGCGCGTTGGACGGCAGCAATATCGGCTTGGAAATAAACTGGTTCTGGATAACAACCTGGATGGGATTCAGGCCGATGTAAAATTGAGTGATGTGCGGAAGATCACAGTAGGTTGGGCAAAGGTGTCTGAAGGAATTGACGGCTTGAGCGATAACGGTGTGGGGGCCGGCAAAAGTGCCTTTGGCGATACGGATGGGAGAGACGCTGATGTCGTGTTTGCCAATTACACCTGTACGGCGTTTAGCTTTGCTAAAATTAATGCATTTGGATTGTATTACCGGGATGCCGGTGATGGAGACGGCAAAACCTACGTTCCGGACGATCTCCAGTATTTCCGGGCACGTTTTACCCCGAATATTAGCTCTCTGGCCATTATTGGACTGGCCCCGAATTTCAAATTTGGGAAACTGGCTGTTGATGGAGAGTTCGATTATCTGACAGGAAAAGACAATGTTAAAAATACTACCTTCGGGCCCAAACAACGGCATGATATCAACAATGGAGATATTTCGGGTTTCAACCTTTACCTCAAACCTACCTTTGCCGCTACACCAAAAGTAAAATTGGGCGGCGTGTTCGGACTGGGTTCCGGTGATAAAGATGTTACAAGCGGAAAGGGAAATGTAAACAAGCTGCGAACATCCGGTTTCTTCTATGTAACGGAAATCTGGGAAGATTCCATTATGCCTGATGAAGAGGGCATTACACCTCAGGGGCTGGGTGCTCCCAATACACGCGGCTATCGAGAATTGGAAAACACCACTCTGGTACAAGCCAATGTAACGCTCAAACCAACACCTAAAGTGAGTCTCTTCGGTTCATACACATTCATTAAAGCCACACAACCGATTCATGCCTGGACGGTCGATGCCAATGGGAAAACAAGCATTTTGGCCGATAATTCCACTGCACTGGGAACCGAAGCCGATTTTAAAATTGATATGAAAATTTACCCGAAACTGATCTGGACGGTTCGCGGAGGTATTTTTATGCCCGGTGACGCCGCTGGCTATTTAATCAACGGAACGAACAAATGGAATGACAAACCTATTGAGTTAAAGACAACCCTTACGGTAAAATTTTAGGATAGCACACTCTTGTGTGGACGAGGAAAATGTGTATTCTTTTTCGGTTCTATTGGCTTTTTTGTGGAAAAGACAATCTTTTTGGAAATAGAACCCGGTCTTTTAAACCCACCCCCTGACTCCCCCTCCCTGATCTCCTCCCTGATCTCAGGGAAGGGGCCGGAGGGAGGGTCAGAAATGGAATGCTTTTCATGTTTCAAGAAAAAAGATCCACAAAAATTCCAGTAGAGCCTCTTTTTCTACAAGAAGTGAAAAGGGATGCACATTTCCTCTTATTAAAAATGCAGGATCGAGGATTATTTCCATTTAAAACCTAAGGAGGACCAGCCATGCCAAAAAAGTCTTTATGGATGCTTCCGGTTTTCATTGGACTGGTCGGGTTGTTGATTTTTCTTTTTTCGAATCGGAACGGCGGTTGGGTAAACGCTTCACCCAAAGCCCGCGTTCTTGTTCAAGCGGATCAACACCCCGGCTGGCCGGAAAATAGAGCGGAGCTGGAAAGCAAAACCTGCCGGGGGTGTCATATGACGACCACTCCCGACGTGTACAAAGAATGGGCAAACGGCAGACATGGAATTGCAAATGTACGCTGCACCGTTTGCCACGGTTCATTTGTAGATTTTAAGAGTGTCCCTTCGGTGGAAACGTGCCGGAGCTGCCATGCCAAAGAATACGATCAAATGGTTCTCCCGGAAGGGAAAACAAAAATGACCTGCTGGCAGTGTCATCCGGCGCATTATGAATCGGTTCATCGGATTGATAAAACCAAACCTTCACCCTTTCATTAAATAAAGGAGGTGAGTGTAGTTATGACAATGAAAAGACGTGATTTTGTGAAGACCACGGCAGCCGCAGCCGTTGCATCGGCTCTGGGTGTCAGCCTGAAAATCCCTTCAGCCGGAGCGGAAATTCCGCCGGGCGAAAAGGATGTGGATAAGTGGGTGAAGGGAACCTGTCGATTTTGCGGCGTCGGATGCCGCATGTATCTGGGTGTAAAAAATGGGAAACCGGTGGCGGTAAAAGGGGTTGAGGATTCCAAAACAAACTTTGGGTTTCTCTGTATGAAGGGATTTTTACAGTATAAAATCTACAACCATCCGGACCGGTTGAAATATCCCCTGCTGCGCCAGAAGAACGGTGAATTCAAGCGGATTTCCTGGGACAAAGCCATGGACATTATGGCGAAAAAATTTGCCCATTCCATTAAAAAATATGGGAAGGATTCCGTTGCCTATTACGGATCGGGTCAGGCGTTGACCGAAGAAACCTATCTCATTCAGAAGATTTTTCGGGCTGGAATTGGCAACAGTAACGTAGAAGGAAATCCCCGGCTTTGTATGGCCAGTGCGGTAGGCGGGTATGTGACGACCTTTGGAAAAGATGAACCCTCCGGATCCTATTCCGACATCGAGCATGCCACCTGCTTTTTTCTGATTGGAACCAATCAGGCAGAGGCGCACCCCGTTCTTTTCCGGCGGGTTATGAACCGAAAACTCTCCAATCCGGACGGCATCAAGGTGATTGTGGCGGATCCCCGTGTCACCCCAACATCCAGAATTGCAGACCTGCACATGAAATTCCTGCCGGGAACCGATCTGGCTGTTATGCATGCCATGGCCAATGTTATCGTGAATGAAGGACTGTACAACAAAAATTTTGTGGATCATTTTGTTGACTTCAAAACGATGAAAAACGGTAAGCCGGCCAGCATGACATTTGAAGAATACAAGACATTCCTGAATGATTTTACTCCGGAAAAGGCTGAAAAAATCTCCAAATGCCCGGCGGATCAAATTCGTCAGGCCGCGCGATGGTTTGCCACATCCAGTGCTACCATGTCCATGTGGACGATGGGACTCAATCAACGTATTCGCGGGGTTTGGGCCAACAATCTGGTGCATAACCTGCATCTGCTTACCGGCCAAATCGGAAAGCCGGGTGCGGATTCTTTTTCGCTTACCGGACAACCCAATGCCTGCGGTGGCGTGCGCGAAGCCGGTGGGCTGTGCCACATTCTTCCGGGCCATCGATTGGTGGCTAAAAAGGCACACCGGGAACAAATTGCAAAATTGTGGACGATCCCGGTGGAACGATTGCCCAAAAAACCGGGCTATCATACCGTCGCCATGTTTAAAGCCCTGACGGAAGGAAAGATTAAGGTTATGCTGATTCACACCACCAATCCGGCACAATCCTTACCGGATTTAACTCCGGTGATAAAGGGTTTTAAGCGAAAAGATAATTTTATTATCGTAACGGATATTTTCCCGACCCGAACCACACAACTGGCGGATCTGGTACTACCAGCTGCTTTTCTGTTCGAAAAATCGGGCGTTTACGGATGCACCGAACATCGTTCTCAACTGACACAAAAGGCCCTTGATCCACCCGGGGAAGCACGGGAAGAAATCCAGGTCTTTCGTGAATTTGCCCTTCGCCTGGGCAAAGAAATGAAGGATCCGATCTACAAACATATCGTAAAGGGATTGCACACGTCGGAAGATATCTGGAATGATTATCGCCGGTGCACCAAGGGAACGGATGTAGACCTCTGGGGCGCCACTTACGAACGGCTCAAAAAAGCGCCGGATGGCCTGCAATGGCCCGTGCCCACGGTAACCTCTCCCGGAACACCCAAGCGATATGTTAAAGGAATTGATCCGCTGGCCAAAGGCAAGGCCTGGATTCAGTTTTACGGACATCCGGATGGACGCGCCTTTGTGTGGGCCAGGCCTTACAAGGGTCCGGCCGAACCGCCCGATGCAAGCTACCCGTTTTATTTGACGACCGTACGCGTAATTGAACAGTGGCACACGATGACGATGACGGGGCGGGTTCCGGAACTTCTCCGCGGATTTCCGTATGCCTATGTGGAAATTAATCCGAAAGACGCGAAACGCCTGGGAATCAAACATGGCGATATGATTGAAATCAAAAGCCGCCGCGGAAAAGTGGAGGTTCCGGCAAAAATAGTGGAAGGCCCGCGCGAGGGACTCATAGCCGTTCCGTGGCATGACCAGAATTTCAATCGAATGATTAATTTTGTGACCATTGAAGCGGTTGATCCGGGATCAAAAGAGCCTGAATATAAAATCTGTGCGGTTAAGATCAGAAAAATATCCGGTCCCAAACGCCTTAAACCCACCACGGTGGAGATGAAGCTGGTTTAGTGACGTAAGGGAAAATGACGGGCACCGATTTCTGTCTCTTCATCTGAAATCGGTGCCTTCAATTAAAGCGGAGGAGCTTGTTTATGCCGATTACCGGGGTTGCAATACAAACAATGCCTGATAAAACGAGCTTTGTTTACGATGTACTGAATGAAATGAAAGCGGTCAGCCTCTACGGAGATGATAAAAAAGGGAACATTATCGCCGTTCTGGAGACCGAAAATAAAAAGGCCCTGGAGGAATTAAACCAACAGATAGAGGCCATAGACGGGGTCATAAAAGTGATGGGCGTTTATCATTACTTTGAGGACGATATTCCGTCCCCGAAGCAAAAAGAAAATGCAAAAAATGAATTCTGAAGAAAACGGGTCGAAATCGCTTGATCGAAGGACGGTTCTGAAATCATTCTTGACTTTTGGAGCCGGGATGGGGTTATCCGTTTTACGGCCCGAGAACCTGTTTTCTTCGGTGTTATGGTCTCCAATCGGGCGAAATCATCTGAGGCCCCCCGGGGCGCTTCCGGAGGCCGACTTTGTGGCAGCCTGCATTCGGTGCGGACGATGTGCCGAAGTGTGCCCCTATTATTCCATTGAACCGATTCGTTTGTCGGGCGGCCTGCAGGCAGGTACACCGCTGATTGATGTGGAGCACATTGCCTGTTACCTGTGCATGGAATGCGTAAAGGTTTGTCCCACCGGCGCGCTCCAAAACGTTCCTGCAGAAAAGGCAGGGATGGGGTTGGCACATATCGACCAGAAACGGTGCTGGGCCTACAATGGAAAAGCAATTTGTCGGGCCTGTTACGATGCCTGTCCTTTCAAAAATGTGGCGATTCAGCTGATTCGCCTAAAACCAATTATTATCGAAGATAAATGTGTGGGCTGTGGGCTTTGCGTGGCTGCCTGTCCCGTCCAGATTCCGCGTGCAGTAAATGTGGATCCGTTGGAGGATCACCTGAAACGGAGTGGCTAAAATTGGCTGACAAAACCAAAAAGAAAAGGATCTATTTTAGATATCGTCGGACGATTCAGATAGTGGGTTTTTTGTTTTTGCTAATTGTTCCCTTTTTAAATCTGTTTGGGTTTCATTTTTTTAACGGATGGTACCAATCGCTGGGCATCGGGTATTGGTTTATTGCTTCCCCTCTCGAATCATTTGAGAGTTTTTTGATCTCGCGAACGTTTTTTTTAACCCTGTTTGTATCATTTTTAACGCCATTTATTTTAGCATTTATTCTGGGACGTGTATTTTGCAGCTGGCTTTGTCCGTTTGGGCTTCTGTCCGAGTGGGTGTCGGATTTCCGTCAGTGGGCGTATCGAAAATGGGGACACTCTCATCATCCGCCGGAGGGCCTTTTTGCGATTCCGCGATGGATAGTCTGGGTTATTCTGACGGCTGAGATTTTGGCGTCGATGATTGTGGGAACGTCTCTGTTTTCAATCTATTCCCCTCCGGGTGTGATTGGCCGGGAAGCCATGCGGCTGGCTTTTTTCCACATTTTGGGTGGGGAAATTCTTTTTATTTTGATCTTTTTGACATTTGAGCTTTTTGTCGCACGAAGAGGATTTTGCAGATATGTCTGCCCGCTGGGAGCCACTCTCTCATTGGTCGGCCAAAAACGCCTTCTGAAGATTGAGTTTGAATCCGCGAAATGTCAGAGAATCTGCAAAATTTGTGAAAATCACGAAATCTGTACCTGGGGTCTTATGCCGAAATTGGGAGAAGGAGCGTCGGTTTATTGTACCAATTGCGGAGATTGCATTGACATTTGTCCGTTTGATGCCCTTCGGTTCAACTGGAAAAACAAAACGGTAAGGAGTCCCGAAAAATATGGCTGAAAGTCCGGGGAAAACAACACTCAATCGAAGGGAGTTTTTTTCATTGGGTCTGGGAACCCTGAAGGAACGGGTGCCCTTGCAAAAATCTCCGCAAAGCCGGCGAAATCGGCGGCCCATCCTGAGGCCGCCCGGAGCCGTTTCAGAAGAAATACTGGGTCAGGAATGTACCAGTTGCGGCGATTGTGTGGTTGCCTGTCAATTTGAAGCCATTCGGTTGCTGGATCATCGGGCGGGAAAATATCAGGGTACCCCGGCAATCATTCCGAGGATTCAACCCTGTTTGTATTGTGAGGATTTTCCCTGTGTGACGGCCTGCAAGGAGGGAGCCCTTACAAAAGATCATCTTAAAATGGGGGTGGCTGAACTCGATTCCAGGCGGTGTTTCAACACGAAGGGAGGGTGGTGCGATGCATGTTTCCAAAAATGTCCGTTTTCGGGGGAGGCCATCCGATTGAACGAGAGACTTCAATTGGAAATCAATGCCGATTTCTGCACGGGGTGCGGACTGTGTGAACATGCTTGTCCGCTGTCGCCGCCGGCGATTCGGATTGTTCCCCTGGAGATATGATCCTCCCAATAAAGGGACCGTGCGTGTTCAGGGCGGTTTGGATTATTTGGAAGGGACAATAATTTGATTTTTTGAGATCAGATTATTTTTGTACACTTACCATAAATTTCGTTATAATTCAGGAATCCAATCCACTAAAATGGAGGAATCAATGGCAGAAGAAAAGAATGACGTACAAGAAGAAGGGCGCCGGAGTTTCCTGGCGAATCTTCTGTATGGAGGAGGAATCCTTGCCGCATTTGGGGGATTTACAGCGGGTCTTCTTCGGTTCATTATACCCGAAAAACGGCCGCCCAAAATGAAAGAGGTTTTGGTTGCCCATTTCAATGAAATTGAAGTGGGGAATGCCAAGCCTATGGAGGTGGCCGGACAGAAGATTTTTGTGGTTCATTTAAAAGAGGGATATCGCGTTCTTTCAGCCATCTGTACGCATCTGGGGTGTATTGTTCAATGGCAGAAAGAAAACCAGGAATTCTTTTGTCCCTGCCACAAGGGCCGCTATCGTCCTGATGGAACGGTGATTTCCGGACCGCCTCCCCGACCTCTGGATCACTTTCGAGTGGAGGTAAAAACAGGGCTGGTTTATGTCTGGATGAAAGAAAAATACACAGGAGGGCTTGTATGAGCGTACTTAAAAAGGAATGGTGGGTGGAAAGGGTCCCTCTGGATTACGAGAAAGCGATAGGAATTGTACGAGATCTTGTGATCAAGGAACCCATTCCCGTACACATGAAAAAATGGTACTATGCAATGGGAGCCACGCCCCTGATTTTATTCTTGCTTCAGGTGACAACCGGGCTTTTGCTGACATTTTATTTTATCCCCTCACCAGATATGGCTTACGAGAGTGTACGGCATATTCAACAGGATGTTCCTCTGGGGTTCTGGATTCGGGGATTGCACCGCTGGGGAGCCAACCTGATGATTATAGCGGTTTTTCTCCACATGCTGCGTGTCTTTTTTACCCGGGCATATCGCAAACCTCGGGAAATCAACTGGATACTGGGAACCCTTCTTTTGGGAACGACCCTGACAATGGGGTTTACGGGATATTCCCTTACCTACAACCAGCTTTCGTATTGGGCAACAACGGTTGGAACCAACCTCGTTAATCAACTTCCCCTGATCGGACACTGGCTTCTCACATTTATGCGGGGCGGAGAAGAGGTCTCTGCCAACACCCTGACCCGATTTTTTGTTTTTCATGAATTGTTTGTGCCTTCAATTTTATTTATTCTCATCGCCCTGCACATTTTTATGATTCATCTTCACGGCGTGGCCGAATTGGAAGGCCACGAAGGCGAGGGGTACTACGCCTTTTATCCTGATCATTTTGTTAAAGGAATTTACATCACCCTGTTTCTGCTGGTTTTCATGAGTACACTTGCAATTTTAATTCCGCCGGGAATCGGAGTTCCGGCAGATCCCACCCAAACACCTATGCATATCAAACCCGAGTGGTATTTTTATTCGGTCTACGGACTACTAAAACTTGTGCCGCTGTGGCTGGGTGTGTATCTGGTTCTGGCATTTATGATTGTACTGGTTTTCTGGCCTTTTATCGATGATTGGTTTCGGGCAAAATGGCCCAAAGCGCCTATCGGTTATGTCCTGGGCGGAACAACCGCTGTACTGGCGCTGGTATTTACAATAATGGAACTATTAGCAAAATAAATAAAAGGAGGGTATTTTTATGGCCAAGGGAGATGGAACAAAGTATCTGGTCGGAATTTTTTCGATTCTATTTTTGGTGACCCTGGTAATTGTGGCCGGCGTTGAGACGAAAAAGAGCGAATCTACAAAACCCGAAGTTGAACTAACCGGCAAGAGCAAACAATGTGTCACCTGTCACGAACGAAAAGGAATCGCCGTTAAACAAATTGAACAGTGGGAAGATAGCAAACATGCGGAATATGGCATTGGATGTATCGAATGCCATGCCGCAAAGAAAGGCGATTTTGATGCCTTTACCTGTCCGGGTAGTGATATTTTAGTGGGCCGTTACCCGACCCCCAAAGATTGTAGTGTTTGTCATGATAAGGAAGTGAAAGAATTTGAAAACAGCAAGCATGCTCACCAATTCTGGCTTTTGCATAATGATGACCGTGCCGTGTATGAATTTCCCTCTGCGGTTAAGCACGGATGCGAACAATGCCACAGAATTGGAAATATGTGGCCCGACAGCAGCGTGGGCGACTGCTCGGCCTGCCATACCAGGCACTCCTTTAAAATTGCCCAGGCCCGAAATCCGAAGACATGCGGAGAATGTCACCTGGGGCCAGACCATCCGCATATTGAGATTTATGAAGAATCCAAGCACGGAAACATCTGGGCGGCCGAAGGAAAAGATTGGGACATGGGGTACGAAACGACGAATCACGAAAAAATCCCAATTAAAGCCCCCGTGTGCACAACCTGTCACATGGATGGTAGTCCCACACAGCCCATGACCCACAACGTGAGTGCACGCCTGGCCTGGGAGTCACAGGCCCCGTGGAGTTATCGCACGGTCTGGGATGAGGAGCACCTGGGTACCTGGCAGAAAAAACGGGAACGTATGAAAGAGATTTGTCTTAACTGTCATGCTCCCGATTTTGTTAATGAATACTTTTTGGAAGCCGACCTTGTCAATCTTCAATACAACGAAATTCGGCGTCAGTTTGTTTACTGGAATAAAAAATTGTATAAGGAAAAATTGATGTATCCCTGGAAAACCGGCGACCGCCTCTGGACAAATCCCGTATTGGACGGCTATGATCAGGAGCCGGAGCGCGCGAAATATTATGCCTGGCACCATGAAGGACGGCGTTTCCGCCACGGAGCCGAGATGATGGGGGCCGATTTTACCCAGTGGCATGGCATCTGGGAAGTTCAGCAAGACTTTATTGAAATGCTGAACTGGGCAGCCGACCATGGGGATGCCGAGGCCAAGGTGTGGCAGAAATCCAATAATCCCACTAAAATGATTACATTCAAACTATATGATGTTCCAGGGAATGAATGGGGAATCAACACGGAGCTTTATAAACCCAACTTTGTGTACCAGATGTTTCCCGATTATTGGACCCGCATTAAATCCAATGTGAAAGCCGCTTATGAAAAGGGACTCCTTTCACAGGATCAATGGGAATTATGGTTGAAGCGATACAATAACAAAGAATACTACATGGGTACGAAATTTCCGGAACACCCGAAATGGAAATTCTACAAGGAACGTGATCAAAGGGATCTGAAACACATGAAGGAATCGGTTATTGATCTGAATCTTCCGGGAGAATCCTTTTACAAAGACATGCACTGATAAAGACATTCTTGAAAAATTGAGAATACAAGAAGCGGAAGCACGTGCTTCCGCTTCTTTGGTTTTGCCTGCCTTTTCTGCAATAAAGTCCCAATTTTTTTCAAATGAGCCGATTTTCTCTTGATTTTTAAAGTTTTTTTTTTAAATTAAGATCATACATTTTGATTTTAATTCTCAATTCCTCTATATTTTCGCTAACTATACGAAATTTGTTCAGCAGTCGAATCGGAACAAATTGAAAAAAGTATGGTAATAAAGAAATGTGATTTTCCTGCTTTTCCTTGGTTTTAGGAATGTCCGGCTTAGCATTAAATTTAATGAATTATGCTCATATAACCTTCTGTAAATGTGTCTGTTTATAAAAACATATCCTTTCAATTCAGATTTTTGTGTACGCATAAAGGAATAAAGTAAGCAAGCAGGCTGTTCCATGACAAACCATTAAAAAAGGAGGGTTCAATCCATGAGAATTAGAAAAATGAAAATTGGCCTGGGTGTGATGTTTGCCGCCGGCTTAATTTTAACCTGGATGAGCATGGGGATATCCGGCACACCGCAGGCAAAAAAAGGTCAGTTTAAGTACATTGGCGTATTAAAATGCAAAATGTGCCACAACAGCGCCCGGAAAGGAAATCAATTTAAAATCTGGAAAAGCAGTCCTCATGCCAAGGCCTATGAAGCTCTTGGAACCGCTGAGGCAAAAGCGATTGCCAAGAAAAAAGGGATTGCTGACCCGCAAAAAAGCCCGAAATGTTTAAAATGTCATGTAACGGGTTATGGAGAGCCCAAAACGGCTTTTGGACCCAAATATCACATGGAAGATGGGGTTACCTGTGAGGCCTGCCACGGTCCGGGATCGGCTTATTGGAAATCAAGTGTGATGCGAAAATTATATAAGGGCCAAATTGATCCCAAAACCGTCGGATACATTCAACCGAATGAAAAAACGTGCGTACAATGCCATAATCCGGAAAGTCCGACCTATAAGAAATTTGTTTATGCAAAATTCTGGAAAGAAATTGCCCACAATATTCCCAAGAAATAGGCATTCGAATTTTAGAAACACAAAAGCATCTCCAGAAGGAGATGCTTTTGTGTTTTATAACCCTGGCAAAACGCTTTGGGCACCCATTGGAAAAACCAACCGCCAAATCATCCTGCGAAAACCATCCTGACACCCTACGTTTTATCGGCTTATCGTTTGCCATCTCGGTCGAATGAATCAAACCCAATAAAGCATGTTGAATAATTCAACAAAAATAGGGGCAGATAGGCCTCAAAATCAAAAGCTCTTAAAAAACTGAAAATTTTTATTGATTTTTATTGTGTAAAGTTTAAATTAGTAAGCAATATTATGAGTATGTTAAATGCGATATAAATCAATCATTAAAAATTCTTTTTGCCTTCAGATTTTACAGGATCATAAAATAGTTTCTCTGAAATTTCATATTTGAAAATTATATTTTTAAAAGTGTGTCTGATCAAAATAGGCCCATTTTATCAATAGCAGAAGGAAGGATAGATTGATGATGAAAAAGGCAAAAAGATTCGGAACGGTGTTTTCGATTGGCCTGATTTTTATTACGGCGGCCGTATTTTTTATAGACTCTTCCAATCGCGCTTTTGTACACGCCCAGAGCAATCAGGATTGCCTGGAATGCCATGGGGACCCGGAGTTTACGGGGGAAAATGAACAGGGGAAAGAGGTTTCCCTGTATGTAAGTGTTGATTCGTTAAAGAATTCCGTACATGCCGGTTTGGCCTGTACGGATTGCCATTCCGATGTAAAACAATCCCCGCATGAGGAACGCCCTAAAAAGGTGTCGTGCGAGCAATGTCACGAGGATATTTATCAGAACTTTGTACAGGGCGTCCATGGGAGGGCTTTATTGCGGGGCGATAAGGATGCGCCCAGTTGTGCCACCTGCCATGGATCTCACAATATTCATCCGTCAGACGATCCCATTTCACCCACATCGAAACTGAATCAACCCAAAACCTGCGCCAAATGCCACGGGGATCCCGCTTTTAACCAGCGTCACAAGATTCCAGTAGCCGATCCCACCCGGGCCTATATGCACAGCATTCACAGCCGGATGCTTCAGCAGGGCAAGAATGCAGCAACGTGTAGCGATTGCCATGGTGCCCATAAAATCCTTCAGGCATCCAATCCCGATTCAAGAATCAATTCCAAAAATGTTCCGGAAACCTGCGGCAAGTGTCACTACAATGAATACAAACAATTTATTGAAAGCATCCATGGAGAGGCGCTTCTTAACGGCGTGGATGATGCTCCCAATTGTACGGATTGTCACGGGGAGCATTCAATTCAGGAGGTGACCAGTAAAAGTTCCCCGGTGAATCCTGAAAATGTGTCGCAGCAAACCTGTGCCCGATGTCACGCGAATGAAACATTGAACGAAAAATTTGGGATGCCGAATGATCGGGTGTTGACCTACGAAAACAGTTATCATGGTCTGGCTGTCAGGGGGAAATCCAAAATTGCCGCAAACTGCACCAGTTGTCACGGTGTCCACAATATTTATCCCTCATGGGATCCGCGTTCTACCGTTAACAAAGACAATCTGGATCGAACCTGCGGGAAATGCCATCCGGGAGCAAGTAAACGGTTTACCGCAATTCCCGTACATCAACCCAGAAATCCCGCGGAAGCAAAGGCTGCCGACATTATTACCAGAATCTATATTCTTCTGATCATTTCCGTTATTGGCTCAATGTTCTTTCACAATTTCCTGATCTGGCTGCAGGCGGTTATCCGGAAATATAGAAAGATCTTAACTGAACCGTCTATCACCCGGTTCAATAAAAGCATGATTATTCAACACTTTTTTCTTTTTATCTCATTTACAACCCTCGTAATTACGGGATTTGCTCTCAAATTTCCGGATGCCTTCTGGGTGAAAATTTTGAGCTCCATTGGGCTGCATGAATCTATTCGATCGGTTATTCACCGGGTTGCCGGAACGATACTGATTGTAACGAGTTTTTATCATTTATTCTGGCTCTTTTTCAGTAAGCGCGGCCGAATTGAATTACGTTATATGGTTCCCGTACTCAAGGACGTAACCGATGCCGTCCACAGTGTGGAATATTATCTGGGCTTTCGTGAAACGAAACCGGAATATGATAAGTATGATTATACAGAAAAGGCTGAGTACTGGGCCCTTATCTGGGGCACGGTGGTTATGGGGGCCTCTGGTTTGATTCTTTGGTTTCCGGTTATTGCAGCCAATCTTTTCGGGGGTTGGATTGTTCCGATTGCTTTGCTTTTCCACTACTTTGAAGCGATACTTGCAACGTTAGCCATTTTGGTATGGCATTTCTTCTTTGTTATTTTCCACCCGAGCGAATATCCTATGAGTTTGGTCAGTATTACAGGAAAAATGCCGTGCGAAGAATGCAAAAAACATCATGGGTACTGGTACCGAAAACTTATGCATAAAGAACCCGAGTCTATTCGCCGGATGTTCGATGAGAAGGGTGAGTGTGAGGAGTTGGAAGAATACGATGAAGAGTCGTAAATCGATTTGCATTGTAAAAAGTAATGCAATCAGCAGGCCTTTTCCTTTAACGGAAAAGGCCTTTTTTATTCTGGACAATTCCTACTCGCATTGTCTTATTAGGAATGAGAAATAGTCTCAATAATTCTATTTGTGGAGGGTAATCATGGCTCCAGAAAAAAAACCAGAAGAAATTCAACGATTTTCCTGGAATATCCGAATTCAACACTTTATTTTGTTGACCAGCATGATCGTTTTATGCCTGACCGGCCTGGCACTCATGTTTCATGATACCTGGTTTGGGCACCTGGTGATCAAACTGGAAGGAGGATTTGAAGCAAGAGGAATTATTCATCGCATTTTTGCGGTCATTTTGGTCCTCCTTGGAATTTACCATTCATTTTATGTTCTTTTTACGGAAGAAGGTCATCAAGAGCTTATGAAATTGCTTCCCACATGGAAGGATGTTCAGGATTTCTTTCATTCATGGACCCTTTCCCTGTCCGGGAAAAAAGAAAGCCGGGAATTTGGGAAATACAGTTTTATAAATAAAATTCAATACTGGGGTGTGGTCTTGGGATTTATCGTCATGGTTATTTCCGGTGGCATTCTTTGGTTTCGATCCATATCGATGGCTATTTTCCCCAAATGGGTAATTGATCTTGTGGTGATTTTTCATGGATGGCAGGGCTTAATCATTTTCATCGTGTTATTCCTGTGGCATCTCTATAATGTTCATCTGAATCCGGATTATTTTCCAATGAGCAAGGTGTGGCTCACCGGGAAAATCAGCGTTGATGAACTAAAAAGAAAGCATTATCTGGAATATGTGGAACTATTTAAAGAAGATGGGGGGAAAGCTAAAGATGAATAAAGGCCGTGTGAAAAAATTTGTGATGGCACCTTTGTTTGTGGCCCTTTTTTTATCCGTACTTTATGGGCAAACGACTAATACGAAAAAGACAAAAGCCCTGCAATGGCAAAAATGTCTTTTGTGTCATGCCAAACCGGATCTGAAAAAGGTGACAAGAGAGGGACACGTCATTTCGCTTTTTGTTGATCAAAAAAAGCTTTTAAATTCTTCCCATAAGAATATTCGATGTCAGGAGTGTCATATTGATATTGTGACGATTCCTCACAAGGGCGAAATAAAACGGGTGGATTGTACGCGGTGTCATTATGAAGGAAGCCCGATTGAGCCGAAGGGAACGAAACGGTACACCCAATTTCAAAAAAGCGCGCACGGACAGGCGTTACTGAAGGGAAATCCCAAAGCACCCCACTGTCAGGATTGTCACGGGGATCATAACATATTGCCGGCCAAAGATTCACGGTCGCAGGTAAACAAATTCAATGTCGTCCGTACCTGCGGGAAATGTCACACGAATGAATATCGGGATTATGAGGAGAGTATTCATGCAAAACTGCTGAACCAGAAAAAACCCGAGGCGCCTTCCTGTACAGACTGCCACGGTGGTCACACGATTGAGCCTCCCACGCAAAAGAGTTCATCGGTGTACGGCACGAAAATCCCGGATACCTGTTCCCGATGTCATTCTTCGGTAAAAATTGTTGGAAAATATGGCATTCCGACCCAGCAGGTACTCACCTATGAAGACAGCTTTCATGGAATTGCAACGAAATTCGGGGATGAGAAAGCGGCTAATTGCGCCAGTTGTCACGGGTATCACAGCATATTGCCTGCGAGCGATCCACGTTCGCCAATCAACAAAAAGAATTTGCCGCACACCTGCGGAAAATGTCATAAAAATGCCAATAAGAATTTTGCAAAGGGGAAGATACATGTCGACCCGCATAGCAAAAGCTCAGGAATTATCTATTATGTTGGCCTGTTTTTTAAGTATTTAACCATATCTGTTCTTTTTGCATTAATTATACATATTTTTTTGGATCTAAATCGTAAATTTCATGAGAAGAAAGAGGAACGATAGTATTTATGAAAGAGGAACCATTAAAAAAGGGTGAAATTGCCGCCATCGAAAAAGATTTAAAGGAGTTTATCCGGCAGCAGATTCAAGACCATCTTGCAAATGAAGTAAATGAATCCTACGCAGAAGAGCTGGAAAAGAAATTTTTGAACCGGTTTGAACAGCAATTGGATAGGCTGAAAGGGGAACTTCATCAAGAAATATTGGAAGAAATAGAATATAAAAAGAAACAAATTCTTCACAAGAAAAAGAAGGAACGAAAAGAAAAGGAAACCATTCAATCGGTAGAGAGATTCTCACTGAGTATTCGTATCCAGCATGTTATCATGTTCACATCGGTGCTGATTCTCATTTTCACGGGATTACCCATAAAATTTCACGACGCGGCGCTCTCAAGGTTCTTAATCACGCTATATGGAGGCATTCAAACGACGCGCTTTATTCATCGGATAGGGGCTACAGGCCTGATTTTTGTGGGTGTTTTTCATCTGATCTATCTCATTTTTACAAAAGACGGACGAAACAATTTTAAGGAGCTCTTTCCAAGTAAAAAAGATTTTATTGATGTATATCAGGCCATCCGGTATTTTTTGGGACTCAGTGAAGAAAAACCCAAATTTGGCCGGTTTACGTATATTGAAAAATTCGATTATTGGGCGGTGTACTGGGGGATGATTGTCATGATTGGAACAGGCCTTATTTTGTGGTTTGAAAATATCTCTCTCCGTATTCTGCCAAAATTCATATCGGACATCGCCATCGAAGTGCACAGCGATGAAGCCATGCTGGCAACACTGGTCATTGTTATCTGGCATTTTTACAATGCTCACTTTAATCCGTCCAAATTTCCGCTGAATAAAACGATTTTTACCGGAAGAATATCCATCGAAGATTTGAAGGAGGAACATCCTCTCGAATATGAGAAACTCCTTAAAGAAGGAAAAATTCCAAAGCTGGAGGAAGAAGATTCATGAAGAGTTTCTTGGCCGATTTTTGGAATCTTATACGAAAACATTATCGATTTTTGGTGATGGTTTTTCTCATTATTTTTGGAGTGCTTGTTTTTGTTGATCTTGGATTTTATACGTCTTCGGTTATAGCTCCCAAAACGTGTGCTGTCTGCCATTATGAGACATCGGTCGTGAATCGCTGGGAAAATTCCTACCATGCCGACGTCAGTTGTTCCAAATGTCACACCTACAGTCCGGGAACCTACATTCGATTCATCTGGAAATATTGGACGGGGACATACCGCTTTCAAATCAATCCGCACATTAGCGATCAATCGTGTTTGAAGTGCCATGGTGAGGAAATCCTAAAAAAGAAAATTACCTACAAGCGGGACATTAAATTTGACCACACGCAACACATTGGCCGATTGGCACGGAATACAAGACTCCACTGCAGCAGCTGTCACAACTTTACGTCCAATCAGTCGCATTTGGATGTCAATGAAGAGACCTGTTTTTTGTGTCACTTCAAGAATGTTCCGAAGGGGCAGGCCTTTCCCGGGTGTCCCTCCTGCCACGGAACACCCAAAAAAATTATTCATCACTCGGGGTTTGTGTTCGATCACAAAACCTACGTAAAAGCCGGTATTACCTGCAATGAATGTCATGTGGACGTGGCCAGCGGCACGGGAAATGTGCCCCGGGAGCGGTGCAGGCATTGCCATGTGGAACGATTCGGGAAAATCACAGATGCGGAATTCATCCATGAAAAACATGTGACCGAAAATGACTTCGACTGTAATATCTGTCACACAGCGATTAAACACGGGGATATTAAGCTGGTTAATACCTTGGACGTAAAATGCAGCAGCTGCCACCAAACCACGCACAGCGCCAAAAAGGAGATGTACATGGGAGCCGGCGGAAAGGACGTGCCCGATACCCCCAGTGAAATGTTTTTGGCCCAGGTTTCCTGTGAAGGATGTCACTCCACTATTTCCAGTGAATATGTTAAATCAAATGCCAAGAGCAGTCTGGTGCAAAAGAAAAAGGCCTGTTTGCGGTGCCATGGCGGCCAATACGACAAAATGCTGGACAATTGGATTATAAACATGAACCGATTGGTGAAAGAAATGCAGCCCAAAATTTCGAAGGTGGGCCGGCTTGTTTCGGCGGCCAGCCGATCCGGGCGCCTAAATAACGAGATCGAAAAAAAATACGTCCAGAAATTGTACAATGATGCATCTTATAATTTTAATTTTGTCAAGAATGGAAAGGGTGTTCACAATATCTTTTATGCGGTAAAATTATTAAAATCAACAAAATCAAATCTGGAGGCTGTTTCAAAAGAGCTTCACGCTCCCCCTCCAAAATTTCGCGATCCCATTCTCACAACCCCCGATGCCTTTTGTTCGGCCTTTTGTCACAATATTGTGAAACCGCCGGACCGCATCATGTTTGAGCAAATGGATTTTCCGCACAACAAACATGTCAAAAAGGTGGGGCTGGAATGCACGGTATGCCATTCACCGGAACGCCACAAACAGCGCATCATTTCGAAGCAGGAATGCATGAATTGCCACCACAAGGATGAAAATGCAAATTGTGCCACCTGTCATGTGTACCAAACGGAATTGTATTCAGGAGAGGTAAAGGAAGCGGGTATTACCGATGAGCCGGATGTGATGTACGCCGCCGAGATCGGCTGCACCGATTGTCATAATCTGGAGGATAAGCGGGAACCGCTGATTTCCGTGGCGGAAAATTGCGTGGCCTGTCATGAAGAGGGGTATGATCAGACGTTGCGGAAGTGGCATAATGATTTACAGGATCGTTTGATAGATGTTTTCATGGATTTACAGGGAGCCGAAACGTATCTGCGGCGTGCCAATTTACAGCCTGAAGAAAGGAAGAAACGAGAAGCGCTTTTGAAGTCGGCCCAAAAAATGTACACTGTTTTAAACAAAGGAAAACCGGTCCATAATCCGGATGTTTCCGAGGAAATTATGGATAAGATAGAAGCATTGATTAAGAAAGTCGGTTACACACGACCCAAGATTTCTGTCGCCAAGTAAACAAAAGTCTCTGCCGCAGCAGGGTTGTTTCGGGGGTCTTTGTTCGGTTAGGCATTTATTTTTTAAATGTGATTAACCCTCTGTTTTTTGCCTGAAGTAAACCTGTTTGCGGCAGAGTGTGATTTTTTCAAGCGAATTTTATCTTTTATTCCTGCCCAAAATTTCTTATCTTTATACCTTGAATGGACCTGACGACCACGGTATTTGACTCTTGTGACAGTCTCTGGATGAAAAATAAAAATTGAAATTCAGAATGGGGTGTTACCGCCGATTTAATCGCTGTTTAAATTAAACGAACTCACCGTAAAGATTTAATGATTTAAAAATTAAATAAGAAAAAAAGAGGGTCTAAACTCGCCATGAGTTCTTTTGTTCATCTGCATAATCACACCCATTACAGTTTGTTGGATGGCGCCTGCCGGATTGAAGACATGATGAAGCTGGCAACGGAATACAACATGCCTGCCCTGGCCATTACGGACCATGGAAATATGTTTGGCGCAATTGAGTTTTTTAAAAAGGCAAAGGCTTCCGGAATCAAGCCCATTATTGGCGTAGAAGCCTATGTTGCCCCGGAAAGCCGCTTTGAAAAAACCACGCAAAAGGGGCGTGACAATGCCTATCACATCGTTCTTCTGGCCAAGAATCAGGAGGGATACCGAAATCTCCTGAAATTGGTCAGTGCTGGTTTTCTGGAGGGCTTTTACTATAAGCCGCGTATCGACAAGGAATTGCTCTGGAAACATCATGAGGGCTTAATTGCACTAACAGCCTGTCTTCATGGCGAGGTTCCGCGAAAAATGATCAAACAGGGAATGGAGGCCGCCCGGAAAAGTGCCGTGGAGTACAAGGATATCTTTGGCGAAGATTTCTACCTGGAAATTCAGGACCACGGAATAGAAGAAGAAGGCCAGGTCCGGCAGGGCATGCTGGAATTGAGTGACGACCTGGGGATTCCGCTGGTGGCCACCAATGATATTCACTATCTGAAAAAGGAGCATGCCGATGCGCACGACATTTTATTGTGTTTGCAAACCGGCAAGGACTACGACGATCCCACCCGCATGCGATATTCCACAAAAGAGCTCTATTTTAAGTCTCCCGAGGAAATGGAGAAACTCTTCGGGGAGTACCCCGGAGCCATCGAAAACAGCTTGAAAATTGCGGAGCAATGTGATCTGGAAATTCCCTTCGGCACGCTCCATTTGCCTGTTTATGAAATTCCTCCCAATGATACGGCGGAAACCCTGGATGATTATCTGGAAAAGCTGGCCTGGGAGGGATTACAGCAGCGCTATCCAGAAATTACTCCCGAAATCAAACAGCGGTTTGATCACGAAATCTCCGTTATCAGGCAAATGGGGTTTTCGGGTTATTTTTTAATTGTGCGGGATTTTACCTCCTATGCACGCAAAAACGGAATTCCTGTGGGGCCGGGGCGCGGTTCCGCGGCAGGCAGCCTTGTGTCCTACGCCATTGGAATCACCAATATCGATCCCCTCCGATATAATCTTATTTTTGAACGCTTTCTTAATCCGGAACGGGTAACCATGCCCGATATCGACATTGATTTTTGTTACGAGCGTCGAGAAGAAGTGATTCAATATGTTCGAAAAAAATACGGTGAAAAGAACGTCACACAGATCATTACCTTTGGAACCATGGCGGCACGGGCCGTGATTCGCGATGTGGGGCGTGTGTTGAAAATGCGCTACAGTGACGTGGACAAGATTGCCAAAATGATCCCCCCGAATAAAAAACTGGGCGAGGCCCTGGCCGAAGTGCCTGAACTGAAGGAGATCGCAGAAAACAGTGATGAGGAAATTTATAAAAAGCTTTTTGAATACGCCCTTGTTTTGGAGGGGTTGTCGCGCCACGCATCGACACACGCAGCAGGCGTCGTCATCGCGCCCGAGGACCTGACCCATTTTCTTCCGCTCTACAAATCGAAAGAAGGGGATGTCACCACTCAGTACGATATGAAATGGATCGAGGAAATCGGTCTGTTGAAAATGGACTTTCTGGGGCTTCGCACGTTGACTGTAATCGATGACACGGTAAAACTCATCAAGCGAAGGAAAGCGGATTTTGATCTGGATAAAATCCCTCTGGACGATCCCGAAACCTACGAATTGTTTGCCCGCGGCGATACGGTGGGCGTATTCCAATTTGAAAGCAGTGGAATGCGGGAATACCTGAGGAAACTAAAGCCCAACCGGATTGAAGACCTCATTGCAATGAACGCCCTTTATCGCCCCGGCCCCATGGAGAACATCGACGATTTTATTGATCGCAAACAGGGGGTGAAGAAAATTGAGTATCCCCATCCGCTGCTGGAGCCGGTTCTTGCAGAAACGTACGGAATTATTGTCTATCAGGAACAGGTGATGCAAATTGCCAGCCGAATGGCCGGCTTTACACTGGGCGAAGCGGATATTCTGCGGCGGGCTATGGGGAAGAAAAAAGCCGAGCTCATGCGGGAGCAGCGCGTCAAATTTTTGAAGGGCGCCGAAAAGAATGGCATTCCAAAGAAAACGGCGCAAGAAGTTTTTGATTTAATGAACAAGTTTGCGCGTTATGGCTTTAATAAATCTCATGCAGCCGGTTATTCGGTGGTGGCTTACCAAACCGCCTATCTCAAGGCGCACTATCCGGCCGAATTTATGGCCGCTTCACTCACCAGTGAAATGGGGAATGCCGATCGTGTGATGATTCTGATGGATGAATGCAAACGTATGGGAATAAATGTGCTGCCCCCGGATGTAAATGAAAGCTTTGCAAAATTTACGGTTGTGGAGGGAAACATCCGCTTTGGATTGGGGGCCATCAAAAATGTGGGACACGGGGCCATTCAATCCATAATTCGGGCAAGGAAAAAACACGGGAAATTTCAGACCATTTTTGACCTTGTGCAGCATTTGAATCTTCGATTGGTCAATAAGAAGGTGCTGGAAAGTCTGGTCCAGGCTGGCGCTCTGGATTCGCTGCAGGGGCACCGTGCACAGTTGCTGGCTGCGGTGGAAATTGCCATTAATTACGCCCAAAGCGTTCAAAATGAACACATGTTGGGGCAAACCTCAATTTTTGATTTGGGCGGGGCAGAGACGAAAAGAACCAATGGTCACTATCCGGACATGCCCAGCGTGGAAAAATGGGATCAGAAAAAGGCGTTGGCCCTTGAAAAAGAATTGCTCGGATTCTATTTATCCGGACACCCCCTTTCACGGTTCAAGAGTGATATTCAGACCCTTTCAACCGTTTCGCTCTCGCATCTGGCTTCTCACGACCACGGAACAATGGTTCGCGTGGGAGGGATTATTACCCATGTAAGGACCCACCTGGATCGCAAACAGAAAACCATGGCCTTTGTGACCCTGGAAGACTTTACGGGAACCACAGACGTGGTCGTGTTTTCCGATACGTTTGAAAAGCATCGCCATTTGTTGCAGCCGGATTCAATGGTTCTGCTGTTGGGACAGGTGTCGAAACAGGATGAATCTTCGGCAAAAATTTTGTGTTCCGAAGTCATTCCTCTTTCTCAGGCGAGAGAAAAATACGTGAAAACCGTTTGTGTCAATTTGTATCTCAATGAATTGAATGAAGAAAAATTGTCGGACCTCCAGAAACTTTTCCGGGCCAACCGCGGAAAATGCGGGGTTCTTTTGCACGTCATAAATGGGCAAAAACGGGAATACCTCATCCGGTCCAGATCCCTTTTTGTCCCCTTTAACGATGAATTCTTAAACCGGGTACGCGCCGTGGTAGGCAATGAAAATGTCTGGCTTGAAGCCTAATGAAATCCGGCTGAAAATATAAGGCCTTTTTATGAAACGGACAAAACTTTTTCTTATTTTGGGGACTGTTTTTTTCTTTTATCTTCTTATTAATTATTTTATATACATTAACTTAATAAGATTTTTTTCTGGTTCGCATTCATTTGTGACCGGATTAAAAATATTTTTATGGTTTGAAATATTTGCCTTTCCGATAGGTCGAATTTCCGAGCTGACCAAAAAGGGAAAGCTGAATAAGCTGTTGGTATGGCCCGGTTCAATCTGGCTTGGAGCCATGGTTTATTTCTTTATGATTTTTATTGTGGCAGATGCCTTAAATTTTTTTCTGAGCCTGTCACTTGGGAAGAGTTTGTTTCAAATGCTTTCACCCAATTTGCTGAATGCCGTGGGCTTTGCGATTATTGGGGGAGTGGCCGTTATTCTGGGATACGGTTATTTTATGGCCAGGCACCCAAGAATTAGCCGGGTAAAATTGCCGGTTAAACGGTTGCCTGCCAGTCAGAAGGTCTTCAAAATTGTTCAATTATCGGACGTTCACATCAATACCATATTCAGCAAAAAACGGCTGGAGCGTCTGGTGCGACGTGTTAATCAACTTAAACCTGATCTGATTGTCATTACAGGCGATTTAATGGATGAAAATGCGGCCAAATCCGAGAAAATTGTAACGCCGATTTCGAAATTTAAAAGCCGGTTTGGGGTGTACGCCGTAACGGGAAATCATGAGTATTATTCGGGCGTAAAAAAGGCGATTGATGTCATGGAAAAAGCCGGCATTCGGGTATTGAAAAATGAAAGCGTACAAATTGGAAATGTTTTGAATCTGGTTGGCGTTCATGATATCGAGGCGAAACGATTTGTAAATGAACCAGTCGTTCCCTATTCAGAATTGCTTTCGTCCGTGAATCCAGATTTGCCGACGATTTTGCTTAACCATCGGCCCAACCGATTGGAAGAAGCCTCCCGTGCGGGAATCAATGTGCAATTAAGCGGCCATACCCATCATGGGCAACTTTTCCCTTTTAATTATGTAACCGACTGGGTTTATGACGTCAGTTCCGGTCTGAAAAAAGTGGGGGAGATGTTTGTCTATGTCAGTAACGGAGTAGGGACCTGGGGCCCCCCTCTGCGAATTGGCGCGCCGGCTGAAATCGTGGAAATCCGGCTGGAAAACGATTAAGAAAAAGGCAGGCATTTTTGTGGGCGCTACTGGATTCGAACCAGTGACCTCTGCCTTGTAAGGGCAGCGCTCTGAACCAACTGAGCTAAGCGCCCGAATTTGCCGGAAACTTAAAAGCCAACCGATCGGGCTGGCTTTTTGGGATGGCGGGGACGACGAGACTCGAACTCGCAACTTCTGGCGTGACAGGCCAGTGCTCTAACCAATTGAACTACGTCCCCAAAACGCTATTTAGATGACGAATTTGACTTTTTCTGATAGAGAATAGACCACGGAATTACCACAAGATAGCCGATAACCAAAATAACCGGTGCCAATGTTCGAGACCAAAAACTATCCCATGGGCCGATGCTCAGGAAAACAAAGCCAATCGTTAAAACCAAAAGTCCGATAATAAAGAGTTGGTAATTTCTTCGGGTAAATGACAAACCGCTATTACGTGAAGCGGCTTTTTTTTCTTTTTTACTTTTTTTGGTCTTTGTTTTCATTGTCATCTAATATAAAAATTTATTTGGAGATTGTCAAGAAAAATATTATTCCTTATCGAAATATTTAAAAGGCAATTGGGGTGATTAAATCACCCCAATTATGGGATTCGCCTATTTTTTAATGATTGCAAGAATATCGCTTCGTTGCAAAATAATGTAATCCTTTCCGTCCAGCGAAATATCCTCGCCGCCGTATTTTGCAAATAAAACAGAATCCCCCTCTTTAATGATTTCCTTCAAATCTTCATCAGTACCAACCGCCACAACCGTACCCACTCTTGGTTTTTCTTTGGCCGATTCAGGAATAATAATCCCGCTGTTGGTTTTTTCTTCTTCCTGTTGTAATTCGATCAAAACCCGATCATCCAATGGCTGTATCTTCATTGCAGCAAACCTCCTTTTTTAACCACGTAAGCCCAACATTTGATTGATCTTAGCCCGATCAAATCCAATAATGGGACGATTATTAATGAGAACAACGGGAACGCCGCTCTGGCCGGTTCGGCGAACCATATCCGTAGCCGCCCGCTGATCCCTCGAAACATCGATATCTTTGAAGCGAATTTGATGTTGTCTTAAATACTGTTTAACCGCACGGCAATGCGGGCACGTCGGTGTCGTAAAAACAATCACCTTGGGTTGATTTTGTGTGGTTGCCATGAATTATTTCTCCTCCTTTTTCGAATCCGATGAAATCAACTCATTCAATTCTTCCACTACCTTCTCAATGCTTTGATCATCAAATCCCTTTTCCTTTGCATTTTCTTCCAGGGTGCCCCAAACAGGTTCTCCGCAAGCAATGCATTTAATGCCTTTGTCCATCAGGAATTTAACCGATTCCGGAAACTTAACGACCAATTCCTCAATGGTTACGTCTTTATTAACCTTTTTTTCCATCTGTGTCAGTCCTTTTTGTCAACAGAAAGAAAACCAAATTACGCCCGGCCCAAGCTTGTAAAACAAAGAAGAGACCTGACGTGTTCACGTAAATTCTGTCTATTTTAAAAAATACAGCTTATTCTATGATCAGCCGGACAATATCCCGGGCGAAGGGATTCTTAATCTTATAGATAATCCGTGCACCCTGGCGTTTTCCCTCAATCAGACCGCAAGACCGCATAACGGCCAGATGCTGCGAAATAACCGGCTGAGAAACATCCAGGCAGTTGCATAATTGGCTGACATTTTGTTTCTCGTCGTAGAGCCTGCAAATAATGCTCAGTCTTACCGGATGTCCAAGAACCTTAAGTATTTCGGCTTTTTTTGTTAATGTGCTATTTCTCAATTGATTACCTTGATAAAATATTAGAAAATTTCTATATTCTAATATTATTGGATTTTAATATAAAATGATTTTAGGTCGATTTCAAGTTTTTTTGTGGATATATTCGGGGGTTGTATTAAAAGTCCCTTTTTCAGGCATGAAATGCGTTTTTGCCATTACAGGCTATGAAGAATGAACCTCACAAATGCGTTTTTAGAGTCCTAATACAACCCCGCGCAAAACGGACGGAATAACGATTTTTGGATCCTTTAAGCGTGAATCCATTCACACAAGTGGGAATAATCGAAGTCATCCAGCGAGACATTTTCCCGTGAACAAAGAGGGCAGGAAGAGTCCTTTCGAATAGGCAAAACCTCCACTTCGGTGGTTAGTGCATTAAATGTCCATATTCGGTTCTTGAGGGTTTTTCCCATTTTTTTTCCCTCGAAATCCAGGAGGATTTTAATGACTTCTGTTGCCTGGACAGACCCGATGACGCCCGTGAGAACGCCGATAACCCCGGCTTGGGCGCAGGTGGGGGCCAGCGCCGGATCGGGAGCCTCAGGAAACAAGCACCGATAACAGGCTGAGTCGGGTTCCTGGGTGAAGGTGGTTACCTGTCCCTGAAATTCCAGAACCGCCGCAAAAATGAGCGGTTTTTTGAGCAGATAGCAGGCATCGTTCAGTAAAAATCGTGTCGGAAAATTGTCGGATGCGTCCACGACTACATCATAATTGGAAATGATTTGGACCGCATCCTCCCTGGACAGGAAATCGTTGTATTTTCGAATCGTGATGTCCGGATTCAAATGGCTTAGTGTGTCCGCTGCCGAATCCACCTTGGGTCGGCCAATGTCCTGTGTGCTGTGCAAAACCTGCCGCTGGAGATTACTCAAATCGACGGTATCATGGTCAACCAGCCCAAGGGTTCCAATGCCCGCGGCGGCAAGATACAAAGCAACCGGTGAGCCCAGCCCGCCCGTACCAACCACCAAAACCCTGCTGTTGTTTAGTTTGATTTGTCCGGCTTCTCCAATCTCGTCCAGTCGGATGTGGCGGTCGTATCGTTCTGCCCAGCGTTCAAATGAATTGTTTTTGTCAATCATGTGCATTTTTTTCCTCTTTTCAGTGTCGCGATTGTAACCAATATTCAGCAATTTGAAGTGCATTCGAAGCGGCACCCTTTCGGAGATTGTCCGCAACAACCCAGAGATTCAGCCCGTGAGTCACGCTAAAATCTCTGCGAATACGTCCGATAAAAACCTCATCATGTCCCCGGGCCTCCCGGGCGAGCGGGTAAACGGCCTCTGCAGGATCATCTCTTAAAATAATGCCCGGGGTCTTCAGGTACAGATCCCGCACGGAGTCCAAATCAAAGTCTTTTCTCAATTCTACATTTACCGAAACCGAGTGACTGCTTTCCACCGGCACACGAACCGTAGTGGCCGTGATTCGAAGATCGGGCAGGTCAAGGATTTTTCGGCTTTCGTGCACCATTTTCATCTCTTCGTCCGTGTAGCCATTTTCCAGAAATGTTCCGATATGCGGCAGGCAGTTGTTGAAAATCGGGTGAGGGTAAACCCTGGCGTAGTCCTCCTTTTTTCCGTTCCGTTCGGCCCTTAATTGTTCAAGTGCCAATTTTCCGCTGCCCGATACGGACTGGTAGGTGGAAACGACAACCCGTTCCAGGCCAAACGCCTTTTCCAATGGGGAAAGCGCCAATACCGTCTGGACAGTGGAACAGTTCGGATTGGCAATAATCCCTTGATTTTTAAAAAGCTGCTTGCCGTTAATTTCAGGGACAATCAACGGGACTGCCGGATCCATTCGATACGCCTTACTGTTGTCGATGACCAGTGCGCCGGATTTGACGGCCTCCGGTGCCCAGTCCAGACTCACCTGATTGGTTGAAACAAAAAACACAAGATCAAGTCCCGCAAAACAGTTCGGTTCCAGGCGTCGAAGGGGGTAGGAGCGATGTCCAACCTGCAACTCGTTGCCCTCCGATTGCTCGGAGGCAAACAGCCGAAGATCACGAAAAGGAAAGTTGTGTTCGCCAATCACCTCAAGCAGGGTGCGGCCCACCAACCCGGAGGCGCCCACAATTCCAAGCTTTGGATCAGGCAATTTTCCTCCTTTGAATATCTTCAAGTCCGAATTCGTCGTGGAGTACGGCTACGGCTGTTTCAGCCAGGCCCTCGGGAACCACGCAGGCAATTTTAATTTCAGACGTACTAATTGAGAGGATCGGAATTTGATTTTCCAACAACGTCTGAAAAACCCGATAGGCCGTGCCGGGGGTACTGGCGATTCCTGAACCCACCACGGCGATTTTAGAGACATCCGTATCCACCTCGTAAAAGAAATTTTTGCGCCGGCTCTGAAGTTCATCCAGGACGCGTTTAACTCCACCCAATTGGTCACTTGAAACAAGGAAACTGATGGAGGTGTTTCCGTTAGAGCTGGCTCCCTGAACAATGATTTTGATATTGATGTTTTCCTGGGCTAATTTCCCAAAAATCGTGAGAAAATTTTTGGGGTCTTTGGAATAGTCCTTTATCCGAATTTGATCCACCTGCTTGTCGAAGGCTATTCCGGTAATGGCAACCTTTTCCAATGTTTCATCTCCTATGATCCATGTTCCCGAATTTTGCTTAAATGAATTGCGGATAACCAGTGGCACGTGATATTTTCTGGCAACTTCCACGGCGCGGGTCTGCATCACCTGAGCTCCCTCGGAGGCCAGTTCCAGCATTTCGGAGTAGGAAATAAAGGGAAGCAGCCGGGCCTTCTTAAAATACCGCGGATCGGTTGTGAAAATGCCATCCACATCGGTGTAGATTTCGCAGCGATCGGCTTCCAAAATGGCGGCAAGAGCCACCGCTGTCAGGTCGGAACCGCCGCGTCCGAGAGTGGTAATCTCGCCGTCCTGGCTTATGCCTTGAAATCCCGCCACCAGAACAATTTTATCTTCATTTAAGTGCTTTAAAATACGGCTTTTGTTGACGGTCTCAATGTGCGCATTGGCAAATTGCCCGTCCGTTTGAATGCCTGCCTGGTGTCCCAAAAGGGAAATACAGGGATACCCCATGTCGTTCAACGCCATACTCAGGAGGGCAATGGAGATTTGTTCACCTACCGAGAGCAGCAGGTCCATTTCCCGGCGCGGCGGGTTTTGGTGTACCTGGCGTGCCATGTTTACCAATTCATCGGTTGTTTTGCCCATGGCCGAGATGACGGCCACAACGCTTCTGCCGCGCTCTTTTTCAGCGGCAATTCGTTGGGCAACCCGTTTCATTTTTTCGATGTCGCCAACGGAAGTGCCGCCGTACTTCTGAACCACGATATTTTTCAGGGTGTTATTCGAGTCCACCGGCATTGATCCAATCCTGTTTGAGTTGAAGTTCCTCTTGAACGGAGTCTTCCGCGTGTTCAAGCTTTTTGATTTCCAAACGTTCACTTTCAACAAAGTGCGTGTAGATTTCAGGTTTCAATTCATAGGCAATGGCCTTGAATTCTTCAGCGTAGCGTTCTTTCAAAAGACTGTAAACAAGGGAATCGTACGCCGTATGATTGCCATTTAGGATAAAATCCTCTATTGCAATCAAGTCGTCAATGTATTTGCGTTGATCCTTGAGATTCCAATGTTTTCCTGTGATAACATTTCGGATGAATTGTGACTTTACATGAGAATATTTTGCGATAGAATCCCGGACAGACCGGGTGTCTTCAGGAACAGACGGTTTCATGGTTGTCACCTCCTGATTTAGCCACCTGCGATTGCTGAAATCACGGTTACCTTATCGTTTTCTGAAATGGGTGTATCCAGTCCATTCAGAAAGCGGATGTCCTCATTATTGACGTAGACATTAATAAATCGACGCAATTGGTTTCGATCGTCGAAGATTTTTTCCTGGATTCCGGGATGTTTGGATTCCAGGTCGTCCAACAATTCGCGGACGGACGATCCGTTCAACAGGACCTCTGTTTGTCCCTGCGTCATTCGCCTGAAGGGCCGCGGTAATTTTACAGAAACTGCCATAGCAAAATCCCTTTCTTACGTTAGTTTGGCTCATTTTAGGACTTTTTCGAAATCATCATAGTCGGCATTGATAATGGGAATGGAGTATGTGGTCTCAGACAACACCTCCACTGTCTTTAACCCCTGTCCCGTAATGGCTGCAACCGTTACCTCATCCGGATGGATGTGTTTTTCCTCAACCAGCTTTTTTAGAACCCCGATGGTTACACCACCGGCGGTTTCGGTGAAAATCCCTTCTGTTTCAGCCAAAAGTTGAATTCCTTCAACGATTTCCTCATCGCTCACATCATCCGCACGGCCTCCGGATCGCCGAATGGTTTCCACCGCATAGTAGCCGTCGGCGGGATTACCGATAGCCAGCGATTTAGCAATGGTCTTCGGTTTCACAGGCTGGATGTCAGGATAATTTTCCTTAAAAGCCGTTGAGATCGGGGAACATCCCGAGGCTTGCGCGCCAAAAAATTTAGCCGTGTTCTTTTGGATCCAGCCGACTTTTTCAAATTCATTAAATGCCTTGTTAATTTTATTGAGCAGCGATCCTCCGGCCATTGGAAGTACCACGTTGTCCGGTACCTGCCAGTTAAGCTGTTCCAAAATTTCATGCCCCATGGTTTTAGAACCCTCGGCGTAATAGGGGCGGAGATTCACATTGACAAAAGCCCAGCCCTTTTCATCGGCGATTTCACTGCAAAGCCGGTTGACGGTATCGTAATTTCCCCGGACTTTAATGAGCCGGGGGCGATAAACGGCGGTGGCCATAATCTTAACGGTTTCCAGATCTTCCGGGATGAGAATGTAACTCTCCAAACCAGCCGAGGCGGCCTGGGCAGCCACTGCATTGGCAAGATTTCCGGTAGATGCACATCCCACAACCCGAAATCCAAATTCAATTGCCTTGGAAATGGATACCGCGACCACGCGGTCCTTAAACGACAGGGTGGGATGATTAACCGCATCGTTTTTGATGTAGAGATTCTTCAGTCCCAGAGTATCGCCCAGGCGCCTGGCATGAATGAGCGGTGTGAAACCTACGTCAAAGCCCACTTTGGGAGGCTCGCTCAGTGGCAGAAATTCCCTGTACCGCCACATGTTGGGCGGACGGCTTTGCAACATCTCCCGGGAAAGCGATTTTTGAATAGCGGCATAATCATAGTCCAATTCCAGCGGCCCAAAACATTCCTCACAAGCGGTGAGCGAGGCCAGCGGATATTTTTTCCCGCACTCCCTGCAAACAAGGTGTGTTGCAAACGGCATAAAGCCTCCCTGAAATCTTTTTATTCTTGGTTCTGTTAATTGGCGTCATTTAGTCTTGCGAAGGTTTTTAAAGCCATAAAACATAATATGTAAGACATTGAACAATTCAGTGTGTTGAGTCTTACATTGGACATAACCTTCGCAAGGTTGATTACTAAAACAAAAAACCCCTTCGAGTATGGAAGGGGTTTTAAACGTTACCAAACACCGACCATCTCGCATCTTTCTCGCCACAGGCGAGCGGGAGTTGGCACCTGACTTTCGGGGGTTTTCATAAAACCGGACCGAAACGGTTGCCGTGGCTTCGCAGGGCCCGTCCCTCAGCCACTCTGGATACGAAATGAATCCTATTGCAAAGATCACATACAAAAAAAGCTCCTTCGAGATGGAAGAAGCTTTAAAGACCTCTCCACCCCGCATCTTTCCCGCCAAAAGGCGAGCAGGAATTGGCACCTGGCTTCCGGAGTTTTTTCAAACTTTCCCGGAACGGTTGCCGTGGCTTCACAGGGCCTGTCCCTCCACCACTCTGGATACGAGATGAGCTAAAAATTTTATTTAATATACGATATTATCGGGCGGATGTCAAGAAAAAATTAGAATGTTCGAATTTTTTCAGTACCTTTTCAAATATGGGAATTTCAATTTTGGGCAGGTTGTTCCACGCAAAGGCAGCAATTTCGGTGGCATCGTCGGCTGCCTGCATATTTCCTCCCGTTACATGCACAATATATGTAATAACCAGAACACTGCCATAAACGTACGATTCTTTTTGGGAGATGTCCAGGAGTGAAATAATCTTTCCACTCAGCCCGGTTTCTTCTTTCAGTTCCCGCAAGGCGGCCTCTTCAGGCGTTTCCCCGTATTCAATGAATCCGGAAGGGATGGCCCATTTCCCGGCAAAGGGTTCGTTTTTGCGCCGAATAAGCACCAGGCGTCCATCCGGCAGAACGGGCAAAATGGCTGAAGAGGGTACCGGATTAAAATAGTGTGTCCAGCCGCAGTTGGGACACACCTGAACAAATGAGCCGTTTTCCGAGCCTTCTTTTAAGGGTGTTGCACAATAGGGGCAATAGTTAAAGAGCAATTTTTTGAGCATGTCCGTTTCCTGTTTTTAAAAATTACCGTTTTATTTTTCCCGGAAGACGATATTCGTAACGTTTTCGTTTGATTTTTTCTGTAATAAATTTGTCAATTCGACGGGAGGTTTGAAAAAACCGCCAGATAAAAGCGTCTTGCTTGTAATATTTTTCAATTTCTTTTTCGGTAAGCGGTTCCAGGGCAAGATCACGAAAATCTTGCGCAAAGATTCGGTTAGCGTCTTCCACCAGTTGCGGAATAAACTGGGGAAGCCCCTCTTTGTACAGATTTGCGATTAAATCGATGACAACCGAGCGAAAATCGTAGTACCGGTCCAAAACGTCCTGAAGAAAAAACATCCGGATGACGGCGCGCAGAAAGGACGGGCTGTTCTTGATGAAAATTTCGGGATCCAACTGCTCTTCTCCATTGACGCGATACAGGGGGGTGCTGGTATCCAGGTAAATAAGATCGGCCTGAATTTGCTCGTCCAGATTATCGGTTTCGCGGTCTTCGAGCGCCCAGTTGGAAATCTGGCCGTCCAGGGCGATTTTCAGATCGTCGCTCGTCTGATTAAAATCCCACACCTTTTTCATCTCATACAAAACCCTGCGGAACAGATGCCGCCCCTGTTCCGGGGTCAGGCGGTGAATAATCTTATGTCCGATGAGGTCAGGGTTGACCATTTCCTGAAGTGCGTAGACCGACACGGTTCCATTCTCTCGAACCACGTACCAGATTTTTTGCTCCGGAACGCGAAGGCCGCATTTTTCGATCAGCAATTCGCGGTACTCTCGGTAGATTTTCTGATATTTTTTCACATCCTCCAACGAAGGGAAAATCGGCATGCGTTTGTAAATCCAGCGCGTGCTTTGCCGGTTTGAAAATTTACGGGCCGGTTTCATAACGGTGGATATTTCGCCGTAGCCCAGTATTTTCAGTTCGAGCGGATATTTAAGCAGGGCATGGTAATCCCTGAAAAACTCCGCGGCCAGGGTCTGTTCATTTTTCAGAAGTTGAATAAAATCCTGCCAGTTTTCTTCAGAGATGAATTCACAAAGTGTGTTCGTTAACAAATCCTTCAGGAAGATATTTTCCTGATTCAAAAGGGTGGTAAGGGCAGGTTGGCCGCAGCAGCCTGTAAAAATAATTTTGAGTAATCGTACGGTAACGGTTGGATTTTGAATCCGAAACCGAAGAAAATTTTCCAGCTCTGTGGGATTTGCTGACAGCAGGTCGTCATTGGCCTGAATAATTTGTTGAATCATTTGAAGCACGGGCTCATTTTTCAATATCTTTTCCGGAGATGATTCGGTGGATACTGTTTTCCCGTGAATAAAGATTTTTCGGCAGCGGTCTTCAGCGGGTGTCTGACTGACTAATTTTAACAGGCGCCGTTTGAGATCGGCTGCCTGCCAATAGCTCTGGATAATTCCTTCCATTGTAAACTCCATTACAGGTCTCTCACAAAGAATTTCACGGCCTGCATCATCATTTTTGTTTTCAGGCTGTTTAAATCGCTTATGGATTTTTCAAGGATAGTCAGAATGTCGTCTGCCTGATTGAGGGTCGTAATAAGGGGCGGCAGAAATTGCACCACGGAGGGGTCGTTCCCGGAAAAAACGGCAAAAATACCGTTGTCGTACAAAAGCTTGGAAAGAGCCATGGCCTTAAGGGGAGCATCGAATTTGAGGCCGATCATGAGGCCTTTCTGTCGGACCGTGAATTTGGGTTTGGTCACGCGTGCCGCAATTTGTCGAAACCCTTCACTAAAATGATCTGCCAGTTCATTCACGTGAGTCAGAAATTCCGGTTGAGAAGATATTTCTAACACCTTGAGTGCCGGGAAGCAACCCACCTCACTTCCGCCAAAGGTTGAGATGTGAATAAAGGGATCTTCCAGGAAGATTTTTTCCAGGTCGGGTTTGAAACAGGTTGCCGTAATCGGGTAGAGCCCGCCGCTCAGTCCCTTTCCAATGACCAGAATGTCCGGTTCCACATTCCAGTTTTCTACCGCCCAGAGTCTCCCGGTGCGGCCCAGCCCGGTTTGGACCTCGTCGATAATAAAGAGAGCGCCCCGGTCGTTGCAGAGCTTTTGCACCGCGGGGAGATAATCATCATCGGGAATGACCATACCGAGTGTGGCGGGAATGGGTTCCAGAATGACGGCGGCTGTCTGGTCGTCAATGGCTTTGTCCAGCGCCGGGATGTCATTAAAGGTGAAATTATTCAGGTGAATGCCGAACCGTTTGCGAAATTGCTCGTGACCCGCGGCAAGGGCCAGCCCGGTGTGTCCGTGGTAGCCGCCCTGAGCCGAAATGATTTTGGGTCGCTGTGTGTGACCCATGGCCAGCTTCAGTGCAAGGTCAACGGCTTCTCCACCGCCCACGCCAAACACCGTTTTGGAGATTTTTCCGGGTGTGAGTTCGGCCAGTTTAGCCCCTAACCGTGCACGTGCCGCACTGATCAAATGGTGATTGCCGATGTCGAAATCCTGCATCCCGTTTTGAAGAGCAGACAAAATATCGGGATTGCGATGGCCGAGGTTAAAAACCCCGCCGTTGCAATGGCAATTAATCAGTCGCTTGTCGGATTCAATGTCGTAAAAATAGATGCCTTCGCGTTTGCCCATAACAACATCCATCCGAAATTTTTTGAAAAAGGCCACTTTCCCTTTGGAAACAAAGTCAGCATAATCGGAAAGAATTTCCTTTTTGTTGGCATACCCGAAGTACATGAGGAGAATCTCCTTTTAATAAAATTCACGGCCATGCATGAAATTGCCTTGGATGGTCTATTTTACATAACTTCAATGAAAAAGTCAAGTTGAAATTGTTGTCGTTTCCAAATGGATGATTTTTTTAAAAGGTGAAAGTTTGGGTATGTCAATTTTTTCACAGAGATCGCGGGAATGTTCGGCTTTCGATTTAGGGAAGTGCATTTCGCTTTCAATAGTGGGGTTGGATGCAATTCATTCGTGAAAATTCAAGAAATTCGCGGATAAAGATTTTCGCCGAGGCAGTTCGGAAAAATCACTGCCTTCCCTTTTAATCGGTCAAATTTCCGGCTGATCGCCAAAGAGCCACATGGGGCCGCCGGCCGGA
>JAADHR010000180.1 GCA_013151735.1 Calditrichota bacterium
CCGAGCCCATCCAGGGCTGGAGCATCATGGAAGGAGGAATCTTGATCACACGCTGGATAGTGGGAATCCAATTCCAGATTTCGTTCTTGCGCTTAAGCGTCACAATTCCCTTGTCGCGGGCCGGAGCGGTAATCAGAATCAATGCATAATCGGGCTCGAGCATCCAGGCTTTCATTGAGATTTTGCGGCTCCAGCTGGGTTTTATGACCGTCATAGACCCCTCGGAATAACTGCTTTTTCCGTGCCACAACTGATCGGCTTTCTGAACAATTTCTTTGGGGGTCTCAGCGTTTGCCTCTGTCACAATAAAAAACAGCAAAAAAATGGTAAAAAAGAATGGGTGTGATTTCATAAAAGCCCTCCCAACGACATCGTGCTCCTGTTTCCTGCAGTTAACTCAATTTAAAGATAATCCGCCTGTTTGTCAATTACTTTTAGGAAAAAATAAAAATAAGGAGAAAAAAACTGGATTATGGGAAATTAATGTATTATATTAAGAATCATAACGATTATTAAAAAAGGAGAAGAACAATGGCAAAAGTTGCACGTGAAATGGTCGAAAAATCGGGGATCGATGTGGATCAATTGGTTCAATTGCTCATTAAAAATGCAGCAGCTGAGCTGACCACCTATTACTACTACACAATTCTGCGCGCCAATCTGGTTGGACTTGAAGGTGAAGGATTGAAACTAATCGCAGAAACGGCGCGGATTGAGGACCGCAACCACTTTGAAGCGCTCTTTCCACGAATTTACGAGTTGGGCGGAGAACTGCCGGGTGATATGAAGGCCTTTCATGATTTGTCGGCCTGTTCGGTTCCGCATCTGCCCAAAGATCCAACGGATGTCAAAGCTATTCTGAAGGTTCTGGTCGAGGCGGAACGTTGTGCCGTTCGCGGGTACACGCACATCTGCAACATGACCTTTGGAAAGGATCACCGGACCTACGACCTGGCCCTGGCAATTTTAAATGAAGAAATTGAACACGAATCGTGGTTTTCGGAATTCCTGGGAGAGGGTCCTTCGGGTCATTTCCTGAGAGAGGGCGAGACCTCCCCATGGGTATCTAAATTTCTTAAATAATATGATTCATTTGCAGACACATCATTCATTATTAAAGCCGGGAATTTAATTCAGTGAAGATAATGACATTAGAAGAATTGGCAGCCCATGACGGCCAAAACGGCCATCGCGCTTTGATAGCCTTTCAGGGAAAGGTTTACGATGTCACGGACAGTTTTCTGTGGCAAAACGGAAATCACCAGGTTTTGCACCAGGCAGGTCGCGACCTGACAAATGAAATGAAGGATGCACCGCATGGAGAGGATTTACTAACGAAATTTCCAGTTGTGGCTCAATTGGCGCGTGCCAAATAGGAACAGTTGATTAGAACTATCTGTCCATTCGTTCCAGATTGTGACCGAACATGCCCGGCCTTTTTTGCCGGGCATGTTTTTCTTTGGCCGCAGTCAATTGATTTTATTAAAATCAGAACGATTATCACTTTTTACGAACGACTTTTCCTTGATTTATTTCCATTTTTTATATATCTTTAGGCTGATTTCGTATTCACCGGAATGATTACCGGAATCCTGAAAGGGTTATCATTCCTTGGAATACTTTGATTTAAATAACTTTATCAATGAGGAACTTCGTCGTGCAAATGAAGAATTTAAAACGATACAAGCGAAGCAAACAGCGCGACCGCATTCTGGGGCTCTTGCGAGAGACCGATACGCATCCCACGGCGGATTGGATTTACAACCATTTGAAAAAGGAATATCCGAAACTGAGTTTGGGCAACGTATACCGAAATTTGAATATATTGGTAGAACAGGGCCTCATTCGCGAACTGAATTTCGGGAGCACATTCGACCGATATGATGCCAATACGGAAGAACATTACCATTTTATTTGTCAGAAATGCGGCAGAATCTATGATTTAAATCTTCCTTATGATACCGAGACCAATCGTCGTGTAGAAGAAATAACCGGCGGAAAGGTTCGTTTTCACCGGACCGAGTTCTACGGTATTTGCAAGAATTGTTTGGAAGAGGAAAAGTAAACTCCGGCTCTTTTCCAAAAAATAAAGAGGTCGGCTCAGACCGACCTCTTTCAGCAAACCGATTTTATTGTTTTTCTTTCATTTCCGTTAAGAGTGTTTTAACAGCTGCCTCTAATTGCCGGTCTTTGTGTCTGGCAATATCCCCGGGCTGATCCCACACCAGGACATCCGGAACAGCCCCGTGTAACTCCATGTCTACTCCGTCAGGGAGCGTGTACCACCCGCGAAACGGAATTCTGAAATAACTTCCGTCAATCAGTAGCGTCCCGCCGGTGCTGATGACCGCACCAAAAGTGGGAACACCCACCAATTTCGCCAGTTTCAGCGTCTTAATGGCATGAGGAAAAATCTCCGCATTGCTGTATGAATACTGGTTCATCATCACCACAAACGGTTTGATCCAGGCGTAGAGCGGACGCCTTCCCTGCGGGTAACCCTTTCCCCCGTCCCGGGGAATGGTGTAAGCGTGAGGCCGGGTCTCCAACATGGCCAGCATGTAATCGGCCGTCCAGCCGCCGCCATTGTTTCGCACATCAATCACCAGGGCCTCTTTGTCGTGTCCCTCTGCATAAAGGAGCATCTCGAATCGTTCCAAACTGGGCATGGACATGCCCCGGACGTGCACGTAACCCAATCGATTTTTACTGAGCTGATGAACCCGTGCACGTTTTTCATTCACCCAACGATCATATTCCAAATCCATAAACTTCGAATAGGAAATCGGTTCGACCACCACATCCTCCGATTTACCGGAAGCACGCTTAACACTCAGGATAATTTTCTCCCCGATTTTATTATTAAGCAAACGGTACACATTAACGGTTTTTTTCAGAGGGGTTCCGTCGACCGCCGTAATCAGATCTCCTGTTTTTAAATGAACATCCTTCGAATCACAGGGTCCGTTCGGTTCAACCAGCGAAATCCTGAGTCCCTCACCGTTGTACGACGCATCATAAAACACCCCCAACATCCCACTGCGTGTGGGATTCTTGGGAGGCGGCGGATAAATTCCCAGATGTGAGGCGTTGAGTTCACCCAACATCAGACGAACCACGTCATTGAAATCCTCAATGGTTGTGACAGAGGCGGCCAACGGCTGATATTTGGGAATCATTTTTTTCCAATTTACGCCGTGGTGGTGGGGATCGTAAAAGCGTTTGTCCATAATCGACCACGTTTCGTTGAATTTTTGGCGTTGCTCCGCCGGGTGGTTGATGGTCAGCGTGGCCCGAAATCCAATGGGTTTGAGATTTTTGCCCATCAAATCAATAGATTGCAGGGATCCGCCCTTTGCGAGAAAGGTGAGCGTTTTACCGTCTTTGGAAAACTGTATCTGTGAAGGCGAAACACCGCTTCGGGTCAACTGTTTCAGTTTGGAGCCGTCCCATTTTACCGACCACAAATCCTGTTTCCCGGCGCTGTTGGTTGCAAATACAAATGTTTCACCGTCCGGGGAAATCCGCACCCCCGTTTCGTTTCCGGGCAGTGAGGTCACCCGTCGCAGCCGCCAGTAGATATTCTTAAAATCAATTTTCACCGTCGGTACCGTCGCCTTTTTGTTCTTATTTGCTTTCAGTGCCTCCTGCTCATCTTCCCAATCCTGTTTTGTCTTGTCGTTGTCTATTTTTCGAAGAAATACAAACCAGACATCGAACGTATCGCCCACACGCCTGGAAACAAAGGCCAGCTTCCGTCCGTCCTTCGACCAGACCGGGCTCATGTCATCATCAGGATGCTCGGTAATGTTTACCGGCGGCTGGCTGCCGTCTGCCGGCATGATAAAAACATCATAATTGAACTCATTATCTGCCCGGGAAAAAGCAATCCATTTGGAATCGGGAGACCAGGTAAAATCCGGTGCATCCCATCCCTTCAAAATGCGTTTGGCATGTTTTCCACGGGCATCCATCACGTACAGGTCGCCGTTGCCGCGAATGTAAGCGATCTTCTTTCCGTCGGGCGAGAAACGCGGGCGATACTCATTCTCCGCATCGGACGTCAGGCGTTGCAGGGTAATTTTCAGCGTCCTGGACAACCTTTTTTGCGCGGTGTCCGCGGAAAAGGCCAGATAAATATCCTGATTCCCGGTGCGGTCCGAGACAAACGCCAGCGTATCCCCCGAAGGAGACCAGAAAATGTCAAAATCACGGGCCGGGTTTTGGGTGATGGCTTTGGCCTTTCCGCCCTTTTTCTTCATCACAAAAACCTCACCCCTGACCACAAATGCCACCTCTTTCCCGTTAGGTGAAACACGAATCTCGGTAGCTTTACTGGTAAAGGTTTTGCGTTCCACCGGATTAACCTTCACATCGCTTGGAGCAAAAATAGCCAATTTTCGGGGGCTCTTTGTCCCGGGTTGAATGGTGTAAATATCCGCGCCCCGTTCAAAGGCAATGATCGATCCGTTTCGGGCAATCTGCGGAAACCGCACGCCATCATCCTTAAAGTGTGTCATCTGTTCTTTTCCGGAACCATCCAATCCCATCTTCCAAAGATTGAAGGTTCCGTCCTTTTCGGAAACGTAGTAAAGGGTTTTTGAATCGGCGCTCCACAAGGGATGTTTATCGTCCCCGTTAAAGGTTGTCAGGCGGCGGTACGTGCCCGTCTTAAATTCATAAAGCCAAATATCGTAATTCCCGCTTCCCCGATAGTGTTTTCGCCACCAATTATCCCGGCCGCGCACAAACGCCAGCCACCGGCCGTCCGGTGATATTTTACCCTGATCGGCGTATTCCTCCATCAGACGCATGGGGGTACCGCCCTTCAATGGAACCCGGTACTCCGCAGGCAGGCGGTGGTAATAAAAATTTCGATTAGAGGAAAAAATGAGGGATTGTCCATCGGGAGCCCAGTCGGTCAGATTATCCGTGTTGGAAAAATAGGTCAACTGCCGGGCTACGCCGCCCTCGGCCGGCATCACAAAAAGGTCAAAATTGCCGTTGCGATTGGAGGCAAAGGCAATTTGTTTTCCGTCCGGCGACCAGAGGGGCGTTTTTTCGTAGGCTTCGTGTACGGTCAGCCGAAGGGCTCTACCCCCCGAAATGGGTACCCGCCAGATGTCGCCCTGGTAAGAAAATGCCAGCATTTTCCCATCGGGTGACGGGGCCGGATATCGCGCAAAAGAAACAGGCTTTTTCACTCCTGCGCTTAAAGCAAGGGGCAAAAGCAAAAGCCAGGCCATCAAAGAAAGAACTCGTAATTTCATGGGATTCTCCTTATTTTTGTGAAGGGATTTTTAGGGTTAGAGACGCTTAAAGCTGCTAATCGATTTTTATCCGGTAAGAATAATTACTTGAGCCTGCTCTAAAAAGCCTTTTCCCACGAATTTCACGAATTGATTTTATTGAAATTAAATTCGCGTCATTTGTGTTACACATGGTTTTTGGAGTAAGCTCATTACTTAAATAGTATAAAACTTATTTTAAAAAATTTCAAGAAATTAAACTTAAGGTTGGAAAATAATCTCTACCGTTGCACGCTTTTAAGGATCAAATAAAGAAACGAAATCATTTATTCGCGCATTCGCGGCCATACGAAATCCATTTCGTCTGTGAGAAGATCTGTTCCCAAAAACAAGGGCCACAACGTCGGCAAAAAACCAGTTGTTTCCAAACCGATTCTTCTTTATTTTTAATCAAGTTTGCAAAACGATTACCAATTCGGGTGCATTCACATGAATCGGACATTTCTTATTTTAACGGCTATTTTGCTTTTGGAGGGTAACGTGCGGGCTCAAACCACTATTTTTTACGGAGATCAGGCAACCGTCGTACAGAAAACCGCCGCTTTCGATCTGGCTGCGGATTTGAAACGTGTCACTACAAGCCGAATTGAAGTGACCGCTTATTCAACAAAAAACTCCCTTTCGCGTGGCCAACAGGTGATTTTTGTGGGGACGCCCTCCACGCATTCCGGCATTCGGGAACTCGTCCAAAAAGGGCAACTTTCAATTCGTCCGGGGGATCCCGGGCCGGAAGCCTTCCTGCTGCAGTCCCTCAGGGATACCCCCCGGAAGGGAACAACCACTCTGGTGATTGCCGGAAACGACGACCGCGGTACGCTTTACGGGGTTTACGAATTCTCCCGACGCATTCTTGGCGTGGACCCCTGGGAATACTGGACCGGTAAGCATCCCCCCAAAATGGGGCCGTTTACGATTCCGGACCTTTCGTTCCGGGAAAAATCCCCGCTTTTCCCCCTTCGCGGCTATTTTGACAACGACGATGATTTGATTGCCAATTGGAAGGGGAAACGGCTGATAATTGAATTTGACATCTGGAAGGAAATGATCAATTCTCTGGCCAGAATGCGCTACAATTACATTGATCTGCACGACACCTTCGGACGGGCGGAATTCTGGAACTGGGATTACTACAAAAAGATGGGCACCTATCACACCGATCTGGATCTGATCAACAAAATCATCGACTACGCCCACAGCAAGGGGATGCTGGTTCAAGCGCCCATGTATCTCGGTTGGGAATTTTACCATCTGGATTACGACAAGATTTGCCTAAGCCGGTATTTTGACGATTGGATGAAGGTTTACACCTACTATTTGACCCGAACTCCCATTGGCAAATGCGATTTGTTCCTGCAGCGCCCGCGCGATCCCTGGTGGGACAGTGCGTATCGCTGCCCGGAAGAAAGCCAGGCCGGAATCAATCCCGGCCCTTTGATGACAAAAATGTTCAACGGGCTGCTTGAGCGTGTCAATGCCTATCGTCCGGGCGGCAAGGTCATCTGCGATTTGTGGTCAGAAGGGCGAACCATGTGGCGGGCAAACGAATTTAACCCTGACCGATCAATCGACATGCTCTGGGCCGACGACGGGTACGGCGCGTATTCCGAATGGCCGGACGATTTGAAGGGACACCACTTTGGGATTTACGTCCATGCCGGTTTTTGGTTGAATAATGTGGTTCAGGATCCCTACCCGGAGGTGATCCTGAAGTCTACACGCGAAGCGGTGAAGCGGGGACTGACCTATAATTATTTTGTAAATGGCCAGAATTTCAAGAATTTCATTCTCAATCTCGAAGCCTGTGCCCATGCCGCCTGGGATCCGCAGAAATTTGATGCCGAAAAATTCTATCTGGAATGGACCGAACGCTACTTCGGCGCACGCTCGGCACCCCTGATTGTGGAGAGTTTAAAACAGCTTCACAATGCCCACGAGCCCATCGGCGGATTCGCCAAATTAATGGGATACACCGCTCGACTCCTGAAAAATCTACAAGAAGGACAATTCAAACATACCGATTCCAAACCCATTCAAACCGCACTCAAAACCGCCCGTCAGTCTCGGGCTCTGGCCATTCAAGCCGAGAAATGGGTGCCGGAAGAATCGGCCCTTTTGTACGATGATCAGATCCTTTTCCCGGCGAAAATCTTCCAATTGAATCTTCAGCTGGCTTGTTCTGTGGCGGATATTATGAATGCGGCGGCCGATGGTTCCGATCCGTCTCTGCCACCATCCCGGCGAAAGGCAGCGGTTGAACGGTTGTCGCATCTCGAAAAAGAGGCACAAATCCATCTGGAAAAATTGAGACAGGTTCTTCAAAATGGCTCCCGGTGGAAAAAATGGGCCGGTTGGTACGATCCCGATCATTTCAGGGTGTTTACGCCGCCCCCAACCATGGACGATCTCAAAAAAGCCGTTCACACCGTTTCCGAAAAATTGACACTTTAGCGGGGAGTTTTCTGTTGTATCTGATACATAAATCCAGTATATTAAGTGCTTCATACCACGAATGGGACGTGTTCGGCCACACGGGAAAAATCCATTTTCTGGCGTTCTTGAGTTTTGGCGACCCCAAATGGGTCTAATAAATTTTCACCTTTTTTACGGAGAATGATTGTGAAACGGTTCAGTTTAAAACGGGGAATTACGTTTTCGATTCTTGTTTTTGTGATCCTTTTTATGCCGGCCTTCGGGATCACCAAAGGTCTGTCTATTTCTTACGATCTCTCGCTGGCGCATCCGGAAAATCACCTGTTTCAGGTTACCCTAAAAATCGAAAATAATCGGGCCCGCACAATTGATGTGACCCTGCCGGCGTGGAGTCCCGGTACGTACACGCTGCAAGATCACGCCAGAAATCTCCTTCAATTTAAGGCCGAAACCGGTGACGGCACACCGCTTCCGGCCACCCGGGAGGATTTCGACACCTGGCGGGTACGTGCAAATCACCACGCTACCGTGATCATTCACTACAAAATTCTGGGATTGCTTCACGACGACGGAGCGTGCTATCTGGGGGCCGACCGCGCGTACGTGAACGGCGCCTCGGTTTTCATGTATGTAGAAGGTGAAAAAAATCGCCCGGCCACACTCACCGTACGTGATTTACCAGCCGATTGGGACATTGCCACCGGGCTCACCAGCCTTCCGGAACCCAACCGTTTCAGCGCCCGAAATTACGATGAACTTATCGACTGCCCCTTGCTGATGGGAAAATTGGACTGGTTCTCTTTTAAGGTAGCGGGTATTCCGCACTACCTGGCCATCTGGAATCTAAAAAACAGCAATATGCCCGTCCAGCGGGTGTTGAAGGTTTTTCAGGGGTTTGTGCAGCAGGTGTACCGGATGTTCGGCGAGCTGGACTACACCAAATATGTGTTTCTGATTCAACTCTACAACAATTTTGATGCGCTGGAGCACCGGAATTCCTGCACGCTCAGTTTTTATCCCTACAAGTTTGACGATCCGCTTCAGTTCGACGATTTTACCTGGGTGGGATTTCACGAATACTTTCACAATTTTAATGTCAAGCGAATTCGTCCCGATGTGCTCGGGCCTTTTGATTACAAACATCCGGTGTACACCAAGCGTCTCTGGATCAGTGAGGGACTGACGGATTACTTCCCGGATGTGCTGTTTCAACGGGACGGTTTCTGGTCAAAGGCACGTCTGTACCGCCAACTGGGAGAGGAAATCAGCCTTTTTGAAACCCTGCCGGCCCGTCACTGGATGTCGCTGGAATCCTCCAGTATTCAGTTCTGGCATCTTTCAGACAACAAGCTCAATCTGGAGATTTCATACTACAACAAGGGTGAAATTGTCGGGTGGATGCTCGATCTGGAGTTGCTGCACCGTACCGGCGGAAAACACAATCTGGCCGACGTGATGCGCTACCTGTACCGGCACTACTACAAGCGGGGTGTCGGGTTTTCCGAAAAACGGGGCATTCAGCGCGATGTGGAGGCCGTTGCAGGCGGTTCTTTCCAGAACTTTTTTGACCGCTACGTTCGGGGAACAGCCGATATCCCCTATCAAAAATTTCTGAACTACGCCGGTTTGAAACTGGCAGCCTCCCCCGACACACTGCCTTACACGGGCATCCAGACATTTCCCCGAAAATCCATCAGCCGGGTGTATGCCACGGAGCAGGAACTCCACAACAGCTTGGACAGTATTACAAACGTTGTCATGGGCAGCCCGGCCTGGAAAGCCGGCATCAGCAAGGGAGATATTATTTTGGCCGTAAACGGGTTCCGGGTTTCCGATGGCGAATGGGAACGAATAGTCAATCAAACACCGGTTGACTCATCTGTGACATTTCTGCTTCAACGGGAAGATAAAGTGATTACAAAAATAGTCCGGTTGACTAAAAGTCCTTTTAAAACGTATTCAATCGTGGAAGATGAAAACGCCACGCCAGAACAGATCCGGCTGCGAGAAATCTGGCTTCGGGGAAAACCGCACTAATTACGGTTCGGCGGCACAAAAGGGAAAAAGCCCTTCCGCACAGGGGGTAAAACGGGAACCCGCGGAATGATTCTGTATTTTAAATTGAAAAGTTGTGTTTTTATTCTTATTTTAAACTGTTTGAGGAATTTTTCGGCCCACTTGAGATAATCCGGAGGAAGACGGTCGCAGCCCGTAAGCACCATTTAACGCAAATGGGCTATTTTACAGATACAAGGGATCGTTCCCTGCTCAAAAACGATGTGATTCAAAGGATAATTGAATGAAGAAACAACTTCCGATTTTTTTAATTTTAGTATTTTTGGGGGGATGCGCTCACATTCCCCTCCATCGAGAAACCAAAAGACCGGTTCAAAAGAAGACCGCTGATTACAACCCTTACGCGTTAAGTAGTTTCATCGACGGTGTTTTTGCCGATCTTTCTCAGGATTACCAGGGTGCCGCCCTGAACTACAGCGAAGCTCTGGCCTGGGATTCCACGTCGGCCACTATTTACGCGGCCCTGGGACAAGACTACTTGCGAATCGGACGGGTTCGAACCGGATTAAAACTCATTAATAAAGCCGTTCTCCTGGAACCGAACAATCCCCGCTACCGGGAAATATTGATTTCCACATATGAACAGTTGGGCAATTTTAAGGCCGCCATTTACCATGAAAAGATTTTGCTGAAATTGCGCCCGAACGATTTGTCAGAGCACTACCATTTGGCATCTCTTTATCTTGTAACCAAACAAAATAAAAAGGCGGATGCAGAATTTAATAAAATTTACGAGCTATCCGGAAAGAATCCCAAAACACTCCGGCGAATTGCCGATTTCTATCTTCAGGCCAAGAATTACAAAAAGGTGATTCAAATCTACCGGGAATTGATCCAGCGTCAGCCGAATCAGGAGGAAAATTATCTGAATCTCGGCGAAATTTACGAAATGAACAGGGATACAACAGCGGCCACCCAATTTCTGGAAAAAACCCTTGCCGGTCATCCCTCTTTTTCAAACGTTCGGCGCATGCTTTCCGATCTTTACATGAATCAAGGCGAATGGAGCAAAGCGCTGGCATTGTGGCAGGCCGTAAAGGATGAAGATCCCCAGAATATTCAACCGTATCTCCACATCGCTGAACTTCACGTTGCACAGGGAGACACCGCGCGCGCAATTGATTTTTACCATCAAATTCAGACAAAATTCCCGAATGATTGGCGGTCGTACTACAATCTGGGCCGAATTTACCTGGAAAAGAAAAATTTTAAGGATGCGATTGACAATCTCGAAAAGGCGATTCAATTCAACAAACAGGTCCCCGAGGCCTGGCTTCTTCTGGGACTGGCCTATCTTCAAAAGCGAGACGACTCGCTGGCAGAAAAGACTTTTGCCGCTTCACTGAAGGTCTTTCCCAATGATCCGCGCCTCAACTTCTATTACGGGGCTGTCCTCAATCAAAATAAAAAATACAAAGAAGCTGTGGTCCCTCTTCAAAAAGTCCTTCAACGAAACCAGGACTATGTGGACGGCCTGCGGGAATTGGCCTTTGCCTACTCCAATTTGAAGGAATACGACAAGGCGGAGAAAACCTGTCTGAAAGCGCTGAAGGTAAGTCCCAACAACCTTTCGGTTATTTTAATTCTGGCCTCTGTTTACGACGAAGAAAAAAAGTACGACAAGGTCGATCAATTGTACGAAAAAGCGCTCCAAATCGATCCGAACAATTCTGTCGTTCTTAACAATTACGCCTACAGTCTGGCAACCCGTGGCAAAGAACTTTCCAGAGCATTGCAAATGGCCGAAAAAGCCCTGGCAAAAGAGCCGGAAAACGGGGCCTATCTGGACACCATCGGGTGGCTCTACTACAAAATGGGGGATTACAAGCAGGCCCTTAAATTTGTAAAAGCCTCCACGGAAAAACGGGAGCCCAGCGCTGAGGTTCTGGAACATCTGGGGGATATTTACGCCAAGCTGGGAAATGCAAAAAAAGCCCGTTTTTATTGGAAAAAAGCCCTCGATAAAGACAAAACCAATGAGCGCCTGCTTCAAAAAGTGGCAGGGGGACCCATCTGACGTGATTTGTCTAAAATGGAAACATCTTGTACCTGCTGTTTTTTCTCTGATTTTGTTGGCCGGTTTCTACACGGGCTGTTCCCCGGTTCTGACCGGCGGAAGGCTGAACCTTTATCGTTCAAATCCACAAACTCTTCTTTTTGAAGTCCAAAGAAACTCCGTTCAACTAAAATCTCTAAAGGGAATCGCCAACCTAAGCGTGGAATCGCATCAGGGGTCTTATAACGGCCGGGCCACCATCCTTTTCAAACAACCGGATTCGCTAAAAATCCAGATCAATGCGGCTTTTGGCATTCACGCGGCCACCCTTCTGGCCATTCAAAACAACCTGCAGGTGTACCTACCCCGCGATCATATTCTCTACCGTTCCAAAGTCCAATCCAAACTGCTGGCTCAGTACATCGGCATGCCCATCGATTTTGACGGGTTGAAGGAACTCGTCACCGGGCTCCCCGATCCCTTTCGGGTGCTTGGGCATAAGGCGGTCCTGGACTCGGTTACGAAAAAATATTTCTGGTACAGGATTGATCAAAAAAATCTGCGTATTCGAATGAAAATTGATCCTGTCAAAAAAGTTGCGGTGGAATATGCGCTCTGGAATAGGATAAATGGGAAGAAATACCTTTACAAATTCAGTTATTTCACCGAGCGTAAGGGAATTTATGTGCCCCGTTCCATCCAGGTTATTCGATTCCCGGAAAAAGAAAGAATTGCACTTTTTTACGAACAACTTCAAATCAATAACACGTTAAAAAACAACCTTTTTAGGTTATCAGTTCCAGAAAACGTATTAGTCATTCGGATGTGATCATGAATGCAATCCAGACACAAAAAATAGCTCTTTCAGCGGTAATTCCCGTCTATAATGAAAAGGAATCGCTGCCGGAATTGTACCGGCAGTTAACCGAGGTACTGGAGAAGGAAGGCTACACCTACGAATTGATTTTTGTGGACGACGGCTCCCGCGACGGCTCGGCGGACGTGCTGGCTTCTCTGGCGGAAAAAGACACGCGTGTGCGGGTGATTCAATTTCAGAAAAACTACGGAAAATCGGCCGCGCTTTCCGTAGGATTTGCAGCAGCAGAAGGGGAAATCGTGGCTACCCTGGATGCCGATTTGCAGGACGACCCCCGCGAAATTCCGGCCCTGATTCAAAAATTGAATGAAGGCGGGTACGATCTGGTTTCCGGTTGGAAGAAAAAACGCCACGACCCCATTAGCAAACGCTGGCCGTCTAAAATTTTTAACTGGGTAACTTCCCGAATTTCGGGAGTGCGGATTCACGACATCAACTGCGGCCTGAAGGTGTACCGAAATTTTGTGGTGAAAAATCTCCACCCCTACGGGGAACTGCACCGGTTTTTGCCCGTTCTGGCTCACCTGGACGGGTTCACCGTGGGCGAAAAAGAGGTGGTCCACCACCCCCGCAAATACGGAAAAAGCAAATTTGGGGTGTCCCGGTTTACGTCCGGCTTTTTCGATCTGCTGACGGTCATGTTCTTGTCCCGATATCTGAAAAAACCGCTGCATCTGTTTGGCGTTCTCGGAATTTTATCGTTTGTCGGCGGCTTTGTGATCGGCGCCTACCTGACGGTTTTGCGGCTCACCGGCCACTGGATCGGCAACCGTCCGCTCCTCTTCCTGGGAATTTTGCTCATGATCATGGGTGTGCAATTTATTTCCATTGGCCTGTTGGGAGAGATGATTACGGCATCTCAAACGCGCAAATCCGCTTACGTTATTCGTCGAACCTTCAACCTAAACCCAACATTCCTGCCCCCGCAAACGCCATGAGACTTGTGATCATCGGACCGGCTCCTCCGTACCGGGGAGGAATTGCCAATTTTGTTACTCAGATGTATTTTCACCTCCGTCAACGCGGCCACACGGTACACATCGTTAATTTTACGCGCCAGTACCCTGATTTTCTCTTTCCGGGCAAAACCCAATATGAACCGGATTCACACACACCGACTGTACCCTCGGTGCGTGTGATTGATTCCGTATGGCCGCCGAGCTGGGTCCGGGCTGCACAGGTTGTTCGCCATTTTCAGCCGGATATTGTGGTGTACAACCACTGGATGCCCTTTTTTGCACCGGCCTACGCCAAAATTGCGGCTTTGCTGCGATTGAAAAAACCCCCGGTGCAAATTTGCCTCTGTCACAATGTGACCCCCCACGAAACGCGCCCCGGTGACCGGTTGTTAAACCGGCTGTTCCTGCGGCAATTAAACGGGCACATTGTGCTCTCGGAGGCGGTGAAAAAGGATTTGGAAACCCTTTTACCCGGTGCCAGAATTCAGAAGGTGCTGCACCCCGTATCCGAAACCTTCGGCGGGACGTGCTCCCGCAAAGAAGCACGACAAAAATTAGGGCTCCCGCAGAAAAAGACTCTCCTGTTGTTTTTCGGTTACGTGCGGCGCTACAAGGGATTGGACCTTTTGTTGAAAGCGTTCGCGCGCCTTGTTCAAGAAAACCAGCCGGTGCACCTTTTGATTGTGGGGGAATTCTACGAACCCAAGAATCAGTTTGAGGTGTTTATCCAAGAAAACGGCCTGAAAGAATTTGTGACCCTTGTAGATGAATTTGTTCCCAATGATCAGGTGGGACTCTATTTCTCGGCAGCGGATGCCGTGGTCATGCCGTACCGTTCAGCCACCCAGAGCGGCATCATTCCCATTGCGTACCAGTTTGAGAGACCGGTAATTACGACAAACGTGGGAGGGCTGCCCGATTTTGTCGAAGAAGGAAAGACGGGTTTTTTGGTGCCTCCGGAAAATCCCGAAGCGCTGGCAGAGGGAATCCGGTTATTTTTGGAGAAAAAAGAAACCATTCCGTTTGAAGAAAACATCCGCCAGTTTCGAAAGAATTTTTCCTGGGAACGGCTGGTGGAGGCAATTGAATCGTTTGTAGGGTAGAAAATAACCTTGCGAAGGTTTCGAAACCTTCGCAAGGTTTAAGGGCTCGGAATAAAAAATGAAAGCACTGATTGTTGCCTACTATTTTCCGCCGGCCGGGGGCTCCGGCGTGCAGCGCACCCTGAAATTTGTGAAGTACCTGCCCGAATTCGGCTGGAAGCCCGTGGTACTCACAGCCCGGAATGCGGATTACCCGTCCTTTGACGAAACCCTGCTCCGGGACGTGCCGAAGGACGTCTCCGTGTACCGCTCCAAAATTGTGGAACCGTACGCGCTGTACCGCAAGCTGACCGGCAAAAAAATGGGAGAGGCCCTGGACGTCTCGCTGCTCACGCTGGGGGAACAGAAGCGGCGCCTGAGTGAGCGGGTTTCCGAGTGGGTGCGGGACACCTTTTTCGTCCCGGACGCTCGCATTGGCTGGCTGCCGTTTGCCGCGGCAACCGGGCAAAAAATCATTCGCAAAGAGGGAATTGACGTTCTCTACACCACGGCACCGCCTTACACCACGCTGCTCATCGGGCTGTGGCTCAAGCGCCTCACCGGCCTGCCCTGGGTGGTGGATTTTCGGGATTCCTGGATCGGCTGGCTCACGGCGCCTCAGTGGCGGCCCGGTCCCTCGCGCCGGCTGGAATTCCGGCTGGAAAAGGCCGTCCTCAAAGAAGCCGACCGGATTCTGGTGGTTTCCGGCGGGGTCAAAGACGACCTGCTCAGCCGCCATCCGGAGCTGGACGACGACCGGTGGGTCTGGCTGCCCAACGGCTACGACGCAGCTGATTTTGTCGGCGTTCCGGTTCCGCCACGCGACCAGCGGCTGACGATCACCTACACGGGATCGCTGTACGGCCCGCGCAATCCCCATTTCCTGCTGGTGGCCCTCAAAGAACTTTTGGCGGAGAACCCGGCGCTCCGTGAGCAACTGAAATTCAAATTCATCGGGCGCATCGCGGCCTCCATTCTGGAGGAATTGCAGCAACCCGAATTTGAGGGGATTTTTGAAACCCAGGCCTATCTCACGCACCGGGAAAGTGTGGGGCACCTGCTGGCCAGTGACGTCAGTCTGCTCATCATTGACGATGCCCCCGTGAACCGGGGAATTCTGACGGGCAAACTGTTTGAGTACATCGGCGCGCGGCGGCCGATTCTGGCCCTGGCTCCCGAAGGCGACGCGGCGGCACTCATTCGCCGCCACAAACTGGGGATTGTCGTGCATCCGAAAGACGTGCCGGGAATCAAACGAGAGCTTTTGCACCTTCTGAAAAAGTGGCAGGCCGGTACCTTGAAACCGGAAGCGCCGGAAGAGGCCATCTCCCGGTTTGACCGCCGGGAACTGACCCGGGAACTGGCACAAATCTTTGAAGATGTGTACGGGCCGAATGAACAGGAAACACACAAGGAGGATTAGGTGAAAATTTTTTTGGTCGCGGGGGCACGTCCCAATTTTATGAAGATTGCACCGATTTACGCCGAAATGAAAAAACACCCGGAATCATTTGATCCCGTTATTGTTCACACCGGGCAGCACTACGACGAAAAAATGTCCAAGATTTT
>JAADHR010000181.1:0-8721 GCA_013151735.1 Calditrichota bacterium
AAATAGTCCTCTACGGAAAGGGGTTCCGTAAAATAAACATTCATCTTTAATTCGGCTTTATTGGGCGGAAAAAGGGTGTCATTTTACACGTGCACGTCGTAGGTGGAGTAGGTCGTGTACCAATTGTCGTTGTCCGTAGCCAGCTCCTGATCCGGGAAAAGGGCAATAATCTTGTTGTAATTTCGGATCAAAATATCAAAGGCATTCTCCCCCTGCCAAGGGTACGGATGGCGCCCGGGAATGGCCTCCACAGATAGCTTGAATTTCAGGATTCCCTTTTCGGCGTAGATTAATTTGTGGTTGTATCCTCCGTCTCCGTTAATCAAAATCCCGCAGGAATAATCCAGCTCACTCAGCCTTTTGGCTCCGTTTTCGCTGCCAATCTCTTCGTCAAATGTCAGCATAATCCCGATATCGTAATCCTTTTTTAGACGGGCTGTTTCACGAATCAGGTGAAGGACGATGGCATCAAAACCCTTCATATCGACGGCACCGCGCCCGTAAAGCCGGTTCCCTTTTTCTTGCGGAACAAATTGGGTGTCGTTTCCGTCCACCACATCCAGATGTCCCTGAAAGAAGATTTTGGGCTGTTTGGTCTTCTGAGTCGTAATGACCAGAGCCGGTTTATCGCCAAATTGGTAGCGATCGATAAAAACGGGACTTTCCCTGAAATAGTCCGTCACAAAATCGGCCAATTTTTCCAATTCGTCCGGTCGATCCCCTGTGGAGCGGAATGAAATGAGCTTCTTTAGAAGAGTCTTTACCTCGTCTGTCACGTGTCGGTCAGTTTTTCGTTGCATTCTGAAGATGTCCTTTGAGAAATTGAATCACGTCTTCCCGCTCCCTGTGAACGGCATACTTGGATTTAAATGTTTCGACCTCTTTTAAAAAGTGCTCCATGATTGAGTGGTGTGTTTGGCGAAGAAACACCGATCCGAGGTCGAAAAGAATCACTTCGCGGTTAATGATTTCATAATTCACTAAAAAATACTGTCTCGGAATGATGAAAACCTCCAGCTTGTGGGGCCTGTTTTCCAGTGTGTCGATGATTCGTTCGATGGTTTCCACAATACATTTTCTGGGAATGAGCGAATAAAAATCATTTTGATGAATAAAATCAATCACTTCGCTTTCTACGACGATTTCAAGCCGATTTTTTTCTTTTGTCCGAATCACATCCAGGCGTTGTTCGAACCCTTTCAAATAGCGCGACACCTGTTCGTCATTGTAGTGAAAGACTTTTCGGAGCATCTGTTCACGCATCTCCAGAGACTGGTTAGCGGTACTGAATCCCCTGGAAACCGAGATGCGTTCTCCCCCGGTGGGTCCAAACCAGATGTCCTCAAAAACGGCGTAGCTGTAGCTTTCCTCGTAAGGCTTCGGGTAAATGGGAAACACATTGGTGTCCAGATCGAAAAGGGAATCCATGCTCAAATGCAGCACCCGACAAATGGACTGCATTTTCTCGGGACTGGCCTGGTGGTGGCCGTTTAAGATAGAATAGATGGTCTGGGGTTGAATGCCTGTCTGAGCAGAAAGTTCCTTCACCGTGATATTCAGGTCGTTCATTGCCCGGCGAATTTTTTTTCCAATAACAATCGAATGATCATTTGCAGCCATTTTTATCTTTCTTCCAATTTTTGAATGGTTTCTTTTAGATAGGGAAATACATTTTTTAGTGAACGCGTAACTTCTTCGTAATAGCCATCGATGCCGGAGGAAATGCTTCGATTTAAAAATCGCTCGGCCATGGAAAAGGGAATCATAAAATCCGCGTATTTTTTAATGCCGTATCTTTCGATGAGCGTTTCCTTTTTGGAAGCAAATTCCAAAAAATAGGCCGTTTGAATAGTGTCCAGTTTCTCGATTTCTGATTCGGTGACCCCATTTTTTTGGACAGCTTGAGAAACGGCCTCCAATTTGACGCGTGCGTCCCTCAGGATTTTATCCGGGGAACGGGCACCGTCCGACGCGCTTTCCTGTGAAAGCAACTCCCTTTTTTTGATCATTCTCAAAGAGATAAGACCGACACCTAATCCAAAAATGGAAATCCCGAATTCAATCCATCGGGGCGGCATGTGTGCTGCGAATAACGAACTCAAGATCACACCGGCCGCGATGACCAGACTTGCCACTGTCTTCCTAAAAATCATGCGTGAATGACTCCCGATATTTTCAGCAGAGCAAAGACAATCGTCAAAAAGGCTTCTCCCACAATGAGACCGGCGGCAAAGGGAAGCCCGGTATCTTCGGACCACTTTGCTCCCTTTTTCCTTTTCAGATAGATGGCCAGAATACTGCCCAATCCGTACGGCAAAATGTATTTAATGGACAGGTACATCGCAATTCCCATAATAACGCCCAGCCCCGAAATGCCGCTGAACGATAAAAGCGCCCCAATGATTCCCCCGGCCAGGAATTTGTCTTTGGGCACATTTCCACCGATCACGCTGTCAATAGTGAGCCCCAGAGCCGTCGCCTGCGGCGCCTCAATAGAGGTCCCCGGACCAAAGCCTGGCAGTTTCTCCCCTGTTTGAGGATTGACCCCGCCCGAATTCCAGATGAGCAGCATCACCGTCAGTGAAACAGCGGGTCCGATCCAGGCAACCATTAATTGCGCGGTCTGTTGCTTAAACGGGCGGCTGCCCACCAGGTGCCCGGTTTTTAAATCCTGCATCAGGTCTGCGCATTCGGCAATGGCCACGGAAACGGTCGATCCCACCAGCACAGCCGTTACCAGTTGGTCTTCCGGTAACACCACCATTAATAGGACCACCGCCAGTAAGGCCATTCCGCTAATGGGCGTCCAATCGGTCATTCCTGTGGCTTGCGATACAATAATACCGGCCAACCAGAGCCAAAACGCGCCGACAACAGCGACCCAGAACGCATTGACCATGGTAATGGTCGAGGTAAAGTAGGACGAAAGGAAGAACACCAAAAAGGCCGCCAAAACCAGGATGTACAAAATACGCAGGGGCAGTTCCTCCGTGTGATTGGTTTTTGTGCCTGAAAAGTGAAGGCTCCTAAATGCCGCCCGGATAGCCGGAAGGGTTAAAATAACGCCCATGACGGAGCCCCCCACCAGCATTCCGATTCCTAACGGACGTGTCATCTGGCTGTGAACGAAACCGGCCTGTTCAGCCGGGGAAAGCCCCGCAGGCAGCCAGCCCAGTTGAATCACCAGAGGCGTAAGCAGCCAGTAGGCCAGGAGGCCGCCAGCCAGAACAAAAAGGCCGTTCCGCCCGGCGATGTAGCCAATCCCCAATCCTAAAAGTGAAACGGCCCAGGTGTTGTTGATGTACTCGGGCAGTCCCAGAAGCTTTGTCACATTAATTGTGGCCGGAATGAGAGTGGGCAGTCCCATATTCGGGAATTGGGTAATGGTGTAGACAACGGCCGCAAGCGAGGCTCCCCACACCAGTAAACGGGATTTACGAATGCCTTCGGAAGGCGCCTTCAAAATAGATGCAACGGCCGTCCCCGAGGGGAAACGCAGCCGCTCAATGTCAATCATCTGCTTGCGCAGTGGAATAATAAAACCGACCCCCATAACCGCTCCGGCCATGCAGGCCGCACCAATCCACAGAATATTGAAATGCGTGTGACGAATCAACAACACAGGCACCGTAAAAATCACGCCGGCCGTCGTGGTGTTGATCGCGGATGCAATGGTCTGGACAATGTTATTTTCAACAATGGTTCCCCGTTTAAACACGAGCTTCAGGGTCCCCCATCCCAGAATCGCGGCTACAGCCGACCCCACGGTGGAAAAACCCAGCACAAGAGCCGCGTAGGAAAAACTGGCCGTCATGACGATTCCGATGAGAACGCCCACGCCCACCGCCACGGGTGTGACTTCCGGGTAAGAATTATCGAAAACCTGGCCTAAAAAGGAGGTGTTTTCCTTTGACATCAGCAAGTCCTGTTTTTGTAGCGTTTTTTCATCACCTTTTTTCCGAATCCGGGTTACCCTTTTGTGCTCATCTTTTCACAGGCCCGTCGCCGCCTCCTCAATGGCTGCGCCGGCAAGATAATTTGCAGACGTAATGCCCGCGATGACGCAATGCCTGGGCCTATCCCTTCACTTCAGGCGCTTCCTTCTAAAAACCAATGGAAAAGGACCACATAGAAATGGAATCCAAATCCCGGTAATCGATCCAGGTGTAATCGAATGCAATGTTTTTCCCCAGAAGCGGGAACAAATCCAGGCCCATTCCGAACGATTCCCGGGCGGCATCGTAATTCCAGCGATAGCCCACTCGAAACATGAGCGTCCGGTTCCAGGCGTATTCCAGACCGAAATTGCTTCGGAACGGCGCATCGACGGCATCATTTGAGCTGGCGACCAAAAGAATCCGATTTCGCGCGCTTTTGAGAAAAGGCGATCGGCTGCCTACAAGCTCCATGGCGATTCCCAGTGTAAAACACATGGGCAAGGGAAAGGTGCGCGTTTTTAATTGCGATTCCACATCCGGACTCCCCGGAAAATTGTCCGGCTTTTGCTTTCGAAACGTCAACTGAGGTCCCTGATTCATGGACGCCGACGGCCCGAGATTGCTCAGCAACATGCCAACGCTCAGGCCAATATCCGAAAACCGGTAGAGGGTTCCCAGATCAACGGCCACGTTGGATGCCGATTCGTACCAGATGCGCTCCTGCACGTATTTGGCTGTGATGCCAACCGACACATGATCCGTGAGCTGGGTGCAAAAGGCCAGTCCTGCAGCCACGTCCTTTGCGGTAAATGTTTCGCCCGTTCCATCCGGGTCTTGAATGGTGGTTTCCTCAAACGAACCGATGTTTAGATAATCAACAAAAACACCCATACTGAATTCAGGTGTGACGGAATAGCTGGTAGCGAAAAAGGTCTGGTGCAACCCCGCGTACAAGTGACTATTCTGAAAACTGAGATTAAAACCCTTATTGATGAACAATCCCGCGGGATTCCAGTACGAAGCCGTTGCATCATCGGCCAATCCCACGTAACTTCCGCCAAGCGCAGCCGCCCGGGCGCCCACCTCCAATTTGAGGAAGCTTCCGGAGGTGGTTCCCTTTTTGTACGTAGAACCGAATGCTTGCACGGTCACCAGAAAAAGAATCAGGACTACCGCGGATGTGTGAATGTTCAGGAGCTTCATGGACATATCCCTGTGATTAGGTGTCGAATTGAATTTTTTTATTTAATTTGTTTTTACCGAATAACGGCAAATTTCCCCAATTTCTTTTTTCCACCGGGAGTGGCGACGGTGTAAATGTACACCCCAAATGAAATCTCCAGATTTTCGTCGGTCGCCATATTCCAGATGACCTCCCCCACTCCGGGGCTGTCATGCTGAATGGTTTTAATCAAATTTCCGTCAATGGTGTAGATTTTAATCGTGCATTTGGGCGGCAAATGCGTAAAGCGCAGGTGGTGATCCGTTCGTTCGTTTGGCCGCGCCAGTTCGGCCACATTGTACACCATGTAAGGATTGGGAACCACCCGCACCGCATCCAAATTGACATCCTTTTCGGACACACCCGACGGCTCCGTTTTGAATCGAAAAACATCCTTTGGGGAGAAGCGTTTTTTCACCCGGTAACGGTAAACGTCGCCGGACGCAGGAGGTCTGGCGGAATCACCCCAGCTGACCGAAAATTGCCAGGTCCGGTGATGAACGTCCGGTTCGAGAAGAAAAATGTAATCGCCGCTTGTCCAGGGCAGTCTGGGGTTTCGAACGTAAATAAAAAGCGGGTGTTTTTTTTCGGGATCACGCGTAATATTGAACACCTGAAACGGGACCTGTTTGGCATTGACCATCCCTTTGAATTTAGGGGTGGAGTCTCCGAACACAATTTCGTAGTCACAGGGACACTGGGCACTATCCGGGGTAACCATCAGCGTACTGAAACTGTAATCACTGGTATCCCGTTTAACGGAAACCCACCCCTGGTCCAGCTCTTCCGTTTTGATTTGATTGATTACTTTGATCCCAACGCCGTCGAAAATGGGACGATAGTCCGCCACATCCGATTCGGATTCAAGCCAGACCCCGTAATCGCTTTCCACAACCGGCTTGTTTGCATCCACATCCAGAATGGAAAAGGGCGGGGTGTCGGATGAATCGAGAAACGTAAGCTGATACGTGTGGCCGGTTAGTTTAAGGGGATCGACCACCTTGAGCGAAATTTCCCCTGTTCCGGAACCGGAAACATGAATAATGCTGGAATCGACGGTTCCGGGCTTGAAACCCTGAGGCTGTCCGCCCGGAATAACATCAATAGTTTGAATCAGGCGGGGATCATTTCCGCGGGAGGATTCCAACGAGCTCTGCCCCGCCTCAAGAACCGGGTGATCGTAGGCGGTAATCGTGTACCGGTAGCGGACCCCGTTGAGCACATCGTGATCCACAAACGTGTACTTCAGCCCGGAATTATTCCCGAGATCGATCGAAGGAGCAAAGGGATCGGGTCCCTTCCAGCGGTCAATTTTATCGAACTGAGCAATCGGCTGATAGCCGACAATCTTGGTTCCGCTGATATCGTAAATGGGCGTCCCCCAGCTTTCCTGATTGTTCCCGGAAAGATCCGCTTCGGTTTTGTAGATTCGATATCCCTCGAAATCGTAATCTTTTGTAATGATTTCATAAGAGCTCTCGGCCTTGTTGTCCCAGTACAGGGTTACTTTTCCATCCTGACCGTAAATTATGGGAAGACGATCGGCATCCAAAGACGGGGTGCCAACCGCATTTAGCGTGGGCGCTGCGGGCGGACGAAATCCGATAAAATTATTCTTGTAGAGCGTATCGGCGGCCGATAGGTTGTCGAAGACATCCTTAAATCGCACCTTCGGAGGATTCGTTCCAAATCCCTGCGCATCCAACGGGCCGGGATCATCGTTCCCGCCGACGATCCCCAGGTGAATAGGAATGGTATCCCCGGGACTGATGGAAAACGGACCCGAACTGAACCAGAATTGAACATCCGGACGGCTGCCTTCCGGAAAACCCTCCTGAAAATCCTTCAGCAGATCAATGTCGTCGTAATTGGGATCGTCCCCGTGAAACCACTTGCTCCGGGTTTCCGGAGGAATCAGATCCGGGCGGCCGGAGGAAATCGCGTAAAAGGTTTTTTCCAGCTGGGCATCAATCGGCTGCGGGCGCATGGCATCATCCTGATCGAACCAGTGGAAACCGGTTATTCCAATCTGGGGGCTGTTGGGATCACCGGGATTTACCCGGGGTGTTTTAAAGAAATGAATCCCGTAGGCAGAAACCGGTCCGCTGTTCTGGGGGTAGGTTTTATCCGTAAAATAGCCCTTTTTATCGTACGCGATGCAGACATCCAGCTTGCCGTCACCATCCGTGTCGAAGACGTAGGCGTAATCGTCTTCTGCCCAGGGATTGGCCTGACGGTAGTTGGAGCCGGGCTTGAGGTAACGCCCGGGCAAATCCGGATCAATAAAAAAGGAAAAATACACACTGTCGATGGTTCCGTCGTAGAAATGCCGGTTGGGATCGTAAAATTTGCTTTTGGGATTGGTGAGATCGTCCTTCGTGCGAAAAATGAAATTAATGTTAAAAAATACAATATTTTGATAAAGGGGGGTGGAATAACTGTACCCACTGACTTCCATATCCAGACCCACCGGATACCCGTAACGTGCGGTTTTGGCACCGGAGCGAATCCCGTTGTATTTGTCGGTTGAAATGAAAAAAATGTCTTTCGACGAGACAAATTCTCCCGGCATCGGCTTGTTGTAATCCGGAGAAGAGGGATCCGGATTTCTGGCCCACCCCCCGGGCCAGTGCCGCTCACCGGGGGTGTAAATCCACTGCCCCTTTTCCGAATCGAAATAATATTCCGGCCAGCTTTCCGGATAGGTGCTGGTCGCCACCAATTTCAAATTATCCTGCGTCATGCTGCCCTGGTAGTACCTGGCTCCATTATCCGCAGCTTCCCAATCCGTGTAGGTGGCACCGTCGCCGGACAAGAGGTGAATGGCCGAGAACGACTCAATGGAATTGTATTGCGCAGATCGGTCTTCGGGGAGCGGGGGTCCGTTTGTGTTCTGAGCGCCCCACGGCCCTGCCGGCATGGAAATAACCGGAGCGATCCAACGAATTTCTCCCCAATCGCCATGAAAGGCTCCCGGATACCAGCTCTGAGCACCCGGCGGATCCCACCCGGAAAGCAGACCGAAGTTCTCCACGCCGTCCACTTTCATTTTCCCGGCATCCATGTTGCCAAATCCCCGGTCAAAAACGGACACCGCCTTTTGAAGCCGCAGGCTTCTGCTTTCGACCTGCTCATTTTGGGAAAATGCGGGAAAATTGAGCAGAGTCATTCCTAAAATCAAAAGAGTAAATGTTTTAACAGCGTTCATTGAGCCTCCTGCCGATCCGCTAATGGCGGGTTTACGTCGAACAATCCTGTGCAATTTAAGGGTCCGAGTCTGTCCCTCAAAATCACGCCTCATCCGTTTTGTGAAGCTGATTTTCCCAGTCATGCCCATCAAAAACCGTACTCGATTCCAAAATTCACCAATCGGCGCAGCCGATAGTGCATCACGTTGCGCGAATTCCAATATGTTGACGATAGCGTGTAATATCGAGAGGTTCCCGGATCCTCCGGGCTTCCCGTTAAATAGTAGCCGGTCATAACATTTTCTCGATCGAAAAGATTTTTCACCAGCGCGTAAAGTCTCACTTTTCGGGAACCGAACCTCCAGATTTTGCC
>JAADHR010000181.1:8777-11774 GCA_013151735.1 Calditrichota bacterium
TTCCCCCGAATAACGGGCGTGTACGGAAATCCGGATTCGCCGTAGTACATGATGCTCACTCTCAGGTTTTCAAACGGATGTCTCCCAAAAACAGACGGGCCTTCCTGTTTCATCGTGTAGAAATTCAAATACGCCCGAATCACATGGGGCTGATCCCAGGGAGCCGTCTTTTCCCGTTTGGGCCGAGTGCGCTCGGTGCTGCCGCTCCAATAGCCGTCCCAGGAGGTCGGATCCAAAACTTTTGCCCTGGAGTAGGAATACGTGACGGTGCCGCCGAAATGGTGGCTGATCCGCTTTTTCAGCTCGAGATCCAGACCGTAGGCGGAACCAAAATTCTGATTCAGAAAAACGGCGTATGTGAATGGATTGATGTGAGCCGGATCGGAATAGGCCGGCACCCGAACGGAACTGACCTGGTTGGTGGTTTCTTTTGCCCACAGATTAACCTTGAGTGCGTAAACATTCAGAATTTCCTGCTGCCAGCCAATTTCGTACTGAACAGACAATTCCGGCTCCAGGTTTGGGTTGCCGATGAGGTTACCCAGTTTCAAACTCATCTCCCGGTTTTTCCCGGAGGCCCGGTACAAATCCCGGTAATTCGGCGACTGGTAAAAATGCCCAAAGTTAAAAAAGAGCACCGACTTGTCCGTAAGCGGGTATGCCAATCCCACGCGGGGACTGATTCTGACGTGCGGCCGGGTTTTCACAATTTCATTGTAGATAAGCGAATCGGACGTGCCGGATTGAACCGGTGCCAGCGGATTCAGGGGATCCTTCCAGAATTCGCTTCTGGCATTAAAATAATCAAGCCGCAGCCCGGCATTCAAAATAAAACTGTTGAAATCCAATTTTAATTGAGTGTAAGCAGCCCCCTCGATTGGCTGATGCGTGTAGATGGTCGGAAACGGATCAATCGATGAAATATTCTGGTACGACTCCTCACTCAAATCGATCAGATTAATTTGACCCCCTGTTTCAATCTGGTGGCTTTTCCCGAATTCGCGGGTCAAATCGCCCCGGGCCTCATAATTGACGCTATGATCACCCGAATACCAACGATTATCGGCCTTTAGATAGAAGGTGGTTTCAAAAGGCTCCCGAACCGCTTCCGGCCCCGCGTAGGGAACATATTCTGCAGGCTGCTTAATGTTGTTCCAGTCCGGCTGAAAAATGTCCCATCGATTCTTGTATTTTGTTCCGTAATTGCGCAGAATTCGAATTTTTCTGTCGGAATAAAAACGGGAAATATGAAATGTGTAAAAGGTTCGCTTGTTCAAAACGTGGGTCATTGTTAGCGTCTCTTTATCACTATTGAAGATCTGCACATTCTGACCCTTCATATCGAAAAAATACCGGTACGAACTCAGGCTGTAATTGGCTGCCTGCCGGTACCGGCGGTCTTTTAAGATCGAAAAAACGATTTTAATGGATTTGGATGGATGCGTCACAATTTTCCCGAACAAATTGAAACTGTTGTCCCAACCAAAACCTGTCCACCCCCTGTACTGGTCCAGTGGGTTGATTCGTCGGCCGTCCGGGCCTTTCACCTTTCTCCAATTGGATGAAAAACCCTGCTGAATCGAATCCAGAGAGCCGGTGGCCAAATACCCGCGGATAATTTCATCCGTTGCCGGAAGCCGGATTTCGGTGCTGTCGTTCAATCGGAGGTTTCGATAATCGTCCCAGACGATCTCATCAAAAGGATAGGCCGTTCCCGCACTCTTTTTTAATTCCCCCGAAAAAAAGAAAGAGGCTCTTGGCAAAAAGGGAATCCGTGCTCCCAGCGTAGCCTGAAGATCCTGCCAATTCTTCACCTGGCTTTGCCCCCAAGATAACTGGGACAACCCCAAGGGCTTGCTGCTTTGATAATTAAGGGATCCCGTGGGCTTTTCTCCCGCCTCTTTTGTGGTAAGATTAATCATCCCGGAGAGGGCGTTTCCATATTTGGCGCTAAACCCGCCGGAAACAATGGAAAGCTGCTGAATGGCAGAGTTGTTAATGTGTGTCCCAAATCCCCCGAAGACCGGATTGGAGACCTTCACACCGTCAATGTACAACCCCACCTCATTGTTGCGCCCCCCGCGTAAACGAAAATCTTCAATTCCCTGGGCATTGTAGCCGGCTTTTGCAATGGGGGTGCCCGTTAAAATGGACACACCGGGCTGCGTCCCCAGAATATCCTGAATATTATTTACCGGAAGCGAGCGAATTTGAGAGGCCGTCATGGTGACCACTTTTGACGTCACATCCTTCTGAATCAGGGGCCGTTCTGCTGTGACCACAACGGACTGACCCAGGGCAATGGCAGCGGGATGCAGTGTCACCGAAAGTGTCGTGGTTTGGTCGGCAATAACCTGTACATTTTTGACACGAACGGTTTGGTACCCCATAAACTGAATCTTTAAGGTGTACACCCCCGGACGAACGTGCAAAATCAAGAATTTTCCGTTTAGATCTGTACTGGCACCCGTAAACGTTTTTTCAAGTGTGACATTGGCTCCCGGAAGAGGGGTTCCCTTTTCGTCAAGAACCGTACCCTTAATGCGTCCGCTGACCTGGGAATAAAGATTGGGAATCACCAGAAATAAAAACAGAAAAAGAAAGAGGATTTTTTTCATTATCACTCCGATTTCTGCACAACACTTTATTGGGGAAAAGAATGGATCCTCGCAAGAAAACAAAATGGAAATGCGGTTGAGGTTGAGAAACACATGCACCCCATTTAAATGTCCTCTTGCGATGATATTTTTTAAAAAAAGCTACGATGAAAGGTTTCGAATTACAGAACCGAATTATGCTGTGACCATAATTTAGAATATATTTTAGAATATGTCAAGTATTTTTTCTATTTTTTTTCTTAGGATTGATCTAACAATCTTTTGCCCACTAATTTCACGAATTTATTTTATTGAAAGCAAGTTAGCGTAATGTGTGTAATTCGTGGTTATTAGAGAGAACTTATCCTCATTAACCTAAAAAACTCATGTGCCGCAAAGT
>JAADHR010000182.1 GCA_013151735.1 Calditrichota bacterium
GGGGGGAGGGTCAATAAAAGAAAAGTATCACGTAAAAACACATTATTCAATTGATTGTAACGCGACCCCTTGTTAATGGCAAATTAATTTTTATCACAACTTGTTGATCTAATTTTGCTGCGAATCATTGTCTGTGTCAGGAATCTTGATTTTTTCAAAACTTTCTATTAAATGATCTGCTGCAAAAAACCATCCCCCTCTATTCAGGGAATTTTGCAGTTGTCACAACATTCGCAAGGGTCGACCATCAGATCCCCAAAATGGATTTTGCCAGAATTTCAACATCAAAAAAGGGGGAATAATTTTTCAAATAAAAAAGCTCGTATTTTTCCTTTTCCAATTCATTCAGATTGTGATCCCGGTACAATTGCACCAGCCCGGTGAGCCCCGGTTTCAAATAGATTTTATGGTGATTTTTTTTGGCCGCCGGAACCATTTCAGCCCCCACAAAACTGATCTTCCCCTCCAGAATATTCCCCAACAGGGGAATTTTCTGCCAGTATTTCAGATTTGCAAAATCACCGGGGAACTCCCCAAGAATGGACACCTCAATCGGAGCTCCCTTTTCAGAAAGAATAGGAATTCTTGAAAGCGGCTTCCGTTTGATCCATCGAAAATAGAAATAGATCGGCCAGAGACAAAGCAGCCCAATGAGTGAAAGGGTTCCGTCGAACAGCCGCTTTAAAATTCGCAGCGGCCCCCGGCCCAGTTTGTAATCAATATCGACCAGAGGAATATCGCCAATGTGGTCGACCGAGGAGCGCCCGATAATCACCTCTGCATCGCTGGCGGCCGTTCGGAAATTGACGTCCAGGCCTTCGGCCTGAGAAATAACCTCCAGAATAAATTCATAATTCAGGCTTTCGGATGAAAAAATAACCTCCTCAATGGCCTCGCTTCGAATAATCCAGGGAAGATTTTCCACGGTCCCCAAAACCGGAACCGAGTAGCTTTCCCCCTGATTCTCCTGGGGGACAACCACCCCCGCAACCTCGTACCCCTTATCCAATCGCTGACGAAGCCGGTCAATCAGATTCGACAAGGCCGCACCGTGCCCCACCAACACTGTTTTCTTGCGGGCAAGTGAATGTTGAATCGATTTTAAAAAGGGGACCTTACCGGATTTTGCGATCAGGTGCAAGGCCAGGCGCCAACCCGGCAGCAAAACCAGCGCGGCCAGTCCCATCGCAAAAACGACCACCCGCGAAAACGCAAACTGCTTGAAAAAAAAAGTAAATGTACCGTTAATAATCAATCCCAACAGGGTGGCGCCCAGCGCCCGGGATACGGAGTATTTTTGCCGCTTGTAGAGATCAAAAAAATAGAAACTGCTCAGCCACACCAACGAGTACACCGCGTCCACAATCAGGTAGCTTTTCAGATGCTGAAGGGATCCAAAGCGAACCAGCAAACCGAAAACAAGGGCTACACTCAGAAAAAACCAGTCCACAATAGGAAGGGCGAGCTGTTTTAGCAAACGATTCAAAAAGCTTAAACTGCCCCGAATAGCAATCCCCGTAATTAAAAACCACTGGGGCAAAAACAAATATTTCCCCCTAAAATGTTTCTGGACAAATTGCAGCATTGCCCGGTAAAACATCAGGAGCGTATCTTTTTGGCTTTTTCCCGAGCTGGCCCCTTTGTAGTGAATGATCTTCGTCTCGGGAACGTAGTAAATTTTCCACCGGGCATGCTTCACCCGGTAGCACCAATCCAGATCCTCCCCGTACATGAAAAAACGCTCGTCGAGGGGTCCCACCTGTTCGTACACTTCCCGGCGAAGCATCATAAACGAGCCGGAAATCGCATCCACCTCGGTGGTTTGCTCCGGATCCAAATAGGTTAAATTGTAGCGACCAAAAAGCCTGCTCCGGGGAAACAGCCGGCCCAGCCCCACCAGTTTTGTAAACGCCACCCAGGGCGTTGGAAAGCTGCGTCGGCAGGCCAGTTGAAGGGTTCCGTCGGGATTCAGGATCTTGCAGCCAGCCATTCCGGCATCCGGATGTTTGTCAAAGAACCGAATAAGGGTTTGGAACGTATCCTCCTGAACAATGGTGTCGGGATTCAAAAGCACCAAAAATTTGCCCCGTGCCCGTTTCAGCGCCTGATTATTCGCGCGCGCAAACCCTACATTTTCCGTATTTTTCAAAAGAATTACGTCTGGAAATTCCCTTTCCACAATCTCCGGACTGCCATCGGACGAATGGTTATCCACAACAATGATTTCCGAAGGGATGGATTGGGTGGCTTTTTCAACGGAACGGAGCGTTTGCGATAAAAAATCCCTGACATTGAAATTGACAATAATAATGGAAAGCTGAACGTCCATTCACTTTACTCGATTTTCCCAGACAAACTTAGAAACTTTAACTTCCACACCACCCAGGCGGCTTCTCGTACAATTTTTTTGGACATTTTTGAATGTCCGATGAAACGATCCACAAAAATGATGGGAATCTCCTTGAGTCGAAATCCCAGTTTCCAGGCCTTAAAATCCATCTCTATCTGAAAAGCGTAGCCGTCGGAGGTAATTTTGTCCAGATTGATCGCTTCAAGGACCGACCTCCGAAAGCACTTAAATCCGGAGGTGCTGTCCTGAATGGGCATTCCTGTAATCCACCGGGTGTACACATTCGCAAAATAACTCAGCATCAAGCGGGATAACGGCCAATTAATCACATTGACGCCCTGAATGTACCGCGAACCGATCACCAGATCAAAATCCTGAATGGCGTGTAAAAAGCTCGGTATTTCACGCGGATCGTGAGAAAAATCAGCATCCATCTCAAAAATATAATCGAATTTCCGCTCAATTGCAAATTTGAAGCCGCGAACGTAGGCCGACCCCAATCCCAGTTTTTTCTCGCGAACAATTAATTCGATATTGGGGTGTGTTTGTTGAAGTTGGCGCACCCGATCGGCCGTTCCATCGGGCGAGTTGTCATCCACGACCAAAATGGACAACCCCCGAATGTTCAGATCCAACACGGAGCGGCAAATGAGTTGAATGTTTTGAACTTCGTTGTAGGTCGGAATAACAACCAGTGTTCTCTTTTCACCAATCTGATTATTGATTTCATCAATTTTCTTTTCGTTCGATTTGTAGAAGGGATGTGATGCATCAAATTCCAAACGGATACTCCTTTTTCTGATTCCTAGAGCGGATGTTTCTCGTCCAGCTGCTTCTTCAATTCAAGCAATTCCTCCTCAACCGACATCAAATAAACCCCCAATTCCTTCTGAGCCTTTTCCACCGATAAGGCGGCATTCATCGGACGGGGAGCCAGTTGTTTTAAATCGCTTGTCTTTCCACGATGAATAAGCGACTGGTTCAAATTAAAAATCCGGGCTATTTTTAGAGCAAACGAATATCGATCGATTGATTCTCTTCCCGCAAGGTGAAAAAGCCCGGTGGCCTTTTTCTCGATTGCGACACGGAACGCCTCCGCCAAATTGTCAGCCAGTGTGGGATTTCCAATCTGATCGTCAACAATCGTAACCTCCTGATTTTTTTTCAGGGCAGAAATGAGCCACAAAACAAAATTCGGCCGTATGTTTTCACCCGCTCCAAAGAGAGTGGATGTTCGTCCGATAAAATAGGCTGCTCCGGATTCTTCGATAGCCCATTCTGCGGCCAGCTTGGACCGGGCATAAAATCCCCTGGGATCCGGCGTATCTGTTTCCCGGTAGGGGCCGTTCTCCCCCGAAAAAACATAATCGGTAGACACGTGGTAAAGCATGGCCCCCACGGCCTTGGCTTCAAGAGCCAGGTTTTCGACTCCAATAACATTAATTTCCCAACAGAGGTCCTGGTCGATCTCCGCTCTATCCACATTGGTGTAGGCCGCTGCATTGACAATAACCGTTGGGCGAAATTCCCGGACCACCCGGTGAACGGAGTCAATCTTCGTAATGTCTATCCGCTGATAAGAAATACGTGTCGAAAACAAGACACTGGGTTCGATACTTGTCCCCAGAATTTCCGAATCGGAGGACTGCTTTGAAATCTCCCGAACAATTTTTTGACCTAAAAGACCATTGCAACCCACAATTAAATAACGATTTTTCATGTATGTTTCAGGATACCTCTCCTTTTATTCGACAACAAACAGCTTATTTTTTTGATAGGATTTTAGCGCCTCCTCCACCTGAAGATGGATGCGATCCACTTTTGTCGTGGATTGAAAGGTACAATTCAACCCTCCGGTAATATTCCCGTATCGGGCAGATTCCACGGGGTCTTTTGTTTTGAGAAACCGGGAAATAAAACCCGTCGCAAAGGAGTCGCCGCAGCCGGTGGCATCTACCACTTTGTTCACTTTTAGGGGCTCAAAATAATACACCTCCGGGATACCATCCGACAGGAAAGCCAAAACCGATCCCTTTGAGCCCAGCGTTATATTAATAATATTGTTACTAATTTGAACCAATTCGGTTGCAAATTTTTTGTAATCGTCCACAGTTTCCAGAGCGCGTGCCGCCAGGGTTTCCGCTTCTTTTTCGTTCATTTGAAGAATATCAGGAAGTTTCACCCAATCCTGCCAGTTTTCCGGTCTTTGGTAAAACCGGGAACCGTCTTCATTCCGCCCAAATGCAAGACTGTGAAAATCCACGTACAAATAGCCGGATTTTTCTTCCGCTATTTGCTTGCAGGTTTCATACGTCACCTCGTAGCCAGAGATGAAATTGAGTAAGATAACATCGTTTCCGACAAAAGGCCGAATCAAATCGTACGGCAAAGGAGGCGGAATATAGTTCGACGTTTCTTCCCGATATTCAGGTGTAATGTATTTTAAAATGACCTGATTATTTTTTTGGTCGATTTTATGGATCCCGTTGGTGCGAATGTTGGGGAATTTTTCCGTAAGAAGTTCCAAAAACTCGTCGTACACATCGTATCCAAGATAAAATACGGGTTCCAGAACAGCCTGGTCTCTCAAAATGCCGGCCAAATGGGATAAGGTGTAGTAAATCCCGCCCCACCCGTAAACCGGCTCCCCTTTGTAAGGGTAGATGGTATCCCTTACCACCGTGCCAATTACCGTAATTTTGATTTTTTCAGACATTCACCATTCCTTTCCAGTTCGGGTTATTTCGAGAACATGTCTGGCTCATTTCTGATTCTTGAGGTACTATTTTATTACAATTTGGACCCCTTATTACGAAATTCAACAAGTTTGTCCTGTAAATCGGTACGGGACAACGCCAATATTTCGGCAGCCAGAACGGCTGCATTAATGGCCCCTGCTTTTCCGATGGCCATGGTGGCTACCGGAATACCCGAGGGCATCTGAACTTCCGATAAAAGGGCATCCAGTCCGTTCAAAGCGGAATTGGGTAACGGAACACCAATAACCGGACGCGAAGTTTGGGCCGCTATTGCTCCGGGCAGGTGGGCCGCCATTCCCGCCTGTGCGATAAAAACCTGTACACCCTGTGCTACCGCCTTTTTCAGATATTCGGAAAGCGCCGCTGCATTCCGATGAGCGGACAAAACCTGAAAATCGTAGGGAATATTAAAATAATCCAGATATTTTTTTGTGTGTGCCGCCATCTCTTCATCCGATGAACTTCCGACAATAATACTGACCAGATACCCGTTACCCATATTTATTTTCCTTTTTGAATATCAACCAACGTTTTAAACGATCTGGCTATCACATCCAACTGCCGCATGAACGGCATTTTTCCATAGAGATCTTTCGGATCAAAAACAGCACAATCAATAATGTAAATTCGGCTGGTGGGCTCATCATAAAACACATATTCACGGAATGGGCCGCCGGCTATTTTTTCGTTATTTTCCCACAATCCATCCACCTGGTAGGCCCGCCTGCCGTTAAAATTGACAATCTTAAATTTTACATATTTCCGATTCACCGTATCTCCGCCATAAAACCAGGAACCGACAGAATCCCTCTCATTGATAATCCAGTCTTTGGTAATGAGCGAGGGGTTGTCCGTTTCAATCCACCGGACGTAAAGCCAGCGTTCGGGGTATCGTCGGCGCAAAAAGACAAAACCCGTATCGGGCGATTCCCAGGCCAGAAAGTAGTCGTGCTGCACACGAACGGTCCACTGGTATTTTTTAAGAAGCTCTTTTTCCAGCTTTTTATTTTCGTGGCTGGCAAACATTTCCTTCGTCAATTGTTTTACATATTGAGTGTTGTAAATCGAAAAAATTTGTTTCTTAAATCGTTCAATCTTTTTGGCCAGTGAATCCGTATTCACAGACACCAGGAGCAAAATGGTCTGATCATCCACCCATTGGTTTTCCTTCTTAAAAAGAAAATTTTTTCCCGCTTTAACGCCCGCCATAATTTGCGGCGACGAAAGACTCTTTCGGACCAGATCGGCAATCGGGCCCTTGGAATCAAGCGTGGCAACAAACATCAGATTTCGGTGAAGGGTGTATTTATCCAGATCGTCGGGGTTTGAAATATACTTCAAAATAAAATATTTTTCGGGTTGGGGTGTTTCAATGCCTTCACTGAACGCCTCTTCAAGAGGCTTTTGCACGGCATCCCAAACCGATTGGGGCGCAAATACGTAGATGTCCTGCTCCGGTTCCCTCCCCAGTTCTCTGCGATAACAATTTGCAGCAAAAAGGGAGAGAACAAGAATTACCAACAAACCATATCGTCTAATTTTCATTTTTTCCTCCTGCTTTTTTTCCCGGCAAATAGAAATAAAGCGGCACCTGGCAACGATCCGACAATGGTCATCAAATAAGCCAGGAACTCCATCGATGCAGCCAAACCTGCAGAAATGCCGGCTCTCGCAAAAAGCACGACTCCCGATTGCTCACGGACACCCAATCCTCCGATGGAAATAGGCAGGCTTGCCAGCAGTGCAATCAAAGGAATGAATAACATGAATGTTTGAAATCCCACGTGAATATTCAATGCCAATCCGGCAAAATAATGAATCCCCACCCTAAAAAGCTGAACAAAAAACCCAATGCCCATGAGTTTCAGCAAAACCAATTTGGCATGTTTGAATTGATGCACCACTTCGTACAGATCAATCATTTTCTGCACCACAGATTCCGGAAAAAGCCAGACAAACAACGGGTGAAATTTCTTTGCCAGGGGGCGATTGAAAAACACCGCAAAAATTAAAATCCAAAAGAAAAGCGTAATGAAAAGTACCGGTAAAATGGTTTGTAAATAATTCTCCTTCAGAATCAAAAGTCCTCCGATCAGCGACAAAAATGTAAGCATGGTAAATCCGATGAACCGATCGAGAAAAACGGTTGAAATGGCCCCGGCTGTTTTGTCGGTGGATCGGGAAGCGTAGTAAATGCGAAACACATCCCCGCCCAAATTACTGATAAAAAAATTATTAAAAAAGAGGCCGATAAAATAGAACTCCACAGTTTGGCGGTACGTCAGATCCATCCCGCTCTGCCGCATAAGCAGGTACCACTGCAAAGAGCCCAGAAAATTACTGATCAGAAACGACCCGATTCCAACCAGAACCCACCACAGATTGGCCGTTGATAATTGATTGATAAAATTTTCAACACCAATTCTGGCAAATAAATAATATAAGAGGACACTGCTTACAACGATTTTGAGAAAAAAGAAAACTGTTTTCCGGTTCACACCACCCTCTTTTGTAAAACGTACAACATTCCCGAACCGTTTCCGGTTATTCCAATAATTCGTGACAGCCAGGCCATCAGAAATCCCCGCAAATAAAGAAACGGTGAAACAACCCTCGGTACCTGCAGCCGCCGCATCCGAATTTTTTCGCTGAGAAGTGCGTTATAAAAGTAATCCAACCCGATAGGCTTTTCCAGAACGATTTTCCATCCGGCAGCCCGCGCGACCTGCCGCATGTGTTTCGGAGAAACATGGAACAAGCGCCGCGGGCTATCCAAAGCCGCCCAATCCTCCCGATAAAAATAAAAATCCAGTGACCGAATATTGGGGATACCAATGAACACATGCCCCTCATCCTTTAGAAAAACCCGGATTTTTTTCAAAATCTGCACCGGATTCTGAAACCGAGAAAAGGAATGCCAGAATGTAACGGCGTCAAAATAATCATGATTCCCCTCAGGAAGTTTGTCTATTGAATCAAAAACGGGCAGTCCCAACGTTTGGTGCGCAAAATTGGCATATTTTGGAATTCGCTCGATTCCCGTTACCTCCCACAAGTGACGGCGCATGGAATAAAGAAAATCCCCGTTCCCACAGGAAACATCCAGAATTCTTCCCACACCGGAAATCTTTTCCACCTGTTTTCTCTTCCACGAAATGGCGTATGGATGCACGAAAGCATACAGTTTCTGAAAAAAATCCTGATGATTGGCTTCGAATTCCAAAAACGGATTCAGAATATCGGTCGGGTAAAATTTGTCCAGATCTTCAGGCAACGGGCGGGGATTCACAAACAATGCGCCGCACGAATTGCATCTCTCCAAGCGATAGTTCTTTGCGTAGGGAAACACATAGCGATCAAATGTGTCTAAAAAAAATGTGGCCGCTTGAGCACCACAAATAGGACAATCCGTTTGTTCAAATCTCACTCGATCCAAGTAGGCAACCCTTCCAAATCACACACCCTTCTGACACCACGCACAAAATAATCAAAAACGATGCTTCCCCGGTACATCTGTGAAAAAATCATTTCATCGGAAACGTTCCGAATGGATTGTACATCCCTGTGCTTGCGACGTATTTTTATTCCATGCACCAGAATGAAAGCCCCTGCGCGGAGAACCGCCCATGCCCGTTTAACATCCAACTTGGCTACCGAAACCCAAAACGTAAGTCCTTCAAAAACCAGTCGAACCGGAATAAGCCACACCAGTGTTTTAAACGAATAATTTTTTAGCAGCATCATCCAATTATTTCGATGGTTCAAATACATCTTTCGATGCGCTTCATGCCCCAACGAATAGCCGGAATAGTGGTACACCTGACTTTTGGAATCTGACAGAACGGAATACCCCAAAAGGTGAAACCGCCAATTCAGGTCAATTTCCTCCATGTGGGCAAAAAAATCCTCATCCAGCAGCCCGGATTGGCTGAGAACAGCCGTTCGAATCATTATCGCTGTGCCGGATGCCCAGAAAATCCGAAAGCGGCCTTCGTACTGTCCGGTATCCGTTTCAAGAGCGTCGAAAATCCGCCCGATGGCAAAGGGGTAACCAAAGCGGTCAATCAGTCCTCCCATGCCGCCCGCGTAATCAAACTTGCCAGGGAACCGCATGGAGAGTATTTTCGGCTGACAGGCTGCAGCATTCGGATAATCTTCCATACACGCCACCAACGGTTCCAACCAATTTTCGCCGACTTCCGTATCATTATTCAGCAGGACGGCGTAGGGTGTTTCCACCCGCCGAAGCCCCACATTGCACCCTCCGGCAAATCCCAGATTTTGCTCGTTTTTTACAATCTCAAAATCAGAGGTCGGCAAAATGGCGCTTACCTTCTCTGCAGAAAGGTCAGAACCATTGTCGATGATAAGCACCCGAAATGGCACTTTCTTTTCATTTTTCAAAGAACGCAGACACGCATACAGAATATCGCTTTGCCCGATATGGGGAATAACTATGGTGACAATGATTTTATTTTCTGTCGGCGTTTTTATTCCCATTTATTTTTTAGGTTGAAGCGGCAGTTTGGCTGCCCCTCCAGCAATGGAATCCTTACTGGTTTTTGCAAGTTCGCTCTGTAAATTGCGAATAATGGACTGTGCCTGTTTATCATTCGGATGCCGCTCCAGCCATTTTTGCATGAGTTGTATGCCATCCGAATAGCGTTTAAAGCTGCGGTAATAGTCCAGCAACCAGACATACGCTTCCACGCTGTCCGGTTTTTTGGCGATAATCGCTTTGGCCCGTTTCTCAAATTCTTCCGGTTTTCCCGCATCCCAGTACATTTTTCCAATGGAAAGCACGACGCGGTCATCCCGAATCGGAATCAAATTCTCAGGCATGAGATATTCCATTCGATCCAACACCTGAATAACCTTGTTCATTTGCCGTTTCATGCGATAGTAAGCCGCCAGACGCAGAAAGGCAGAGCGGTAGTTGATGAGCAATCCCTTGGTTTTATCATCAAGATAAACCTTGGGATTATTAAGATTTCTGAAAAGAAATTTGTGAAACAGGTTTTCCCACAAGCGATGGGCACTGATTTCAATCCCCCTAAAGGGGATAACCTTAAAGGCCATCCCGTCCATTCGCAGGTAGGGATTCAGTCCGATCTTATTTTCATCCGAAACCGTAACCGCAAAATAGATGGGTTTTCGCCAGTTATCGGTCATCATAATATTCAGCACCATGAGGTCCTGAACCCGAAGCGCCCGCCCTGCAACCGTTGGTTTGACCGTAAATTTAATCTTCCCGCTCTGATCCAGCGGCCTGTTCGGAAGCTCGTTCCATTTCCTCATATCGGCAATCTCATTTTTATAAACGGTATCCGGTACACCGATTTCAACGGTTTGAGGTTTATCCCAGGGGTACAGCCCAATGCGCTCAATTTCCTGATCCGTAAGGGAGATGGGAACCCGCGGCGCACGATGTTTGAGCTGTTTAATGTACCACGGAGTATTCAAAAGAGAAAGATTGACAAGCCGCACATCCGTTCGGATATTTTTCACGTACTGTAAATACCAGAGCGGAAAGGTGTCGTTGTCTCCATTGGTAAAAATGACTCCGTTGGGTTCACAGGTTTGGAGAATGTTGTAGGAGTAATCGTACGGAACATAATTTCCGGAACGATCGTGTGAATGGAAATTAAAGGCAAACATATTAATCGGAACAGCAACCGCCATCACCAAAAGGGCCACAAGGATAGCCGGGCGGAGCCATGTCTTTCGATTTTGAAGAAATTCCTTAATCGCCTCCATCACAGCGGTAGCGCCTATTCCAATCCAGATCGCAAATGCGTAAAAGCTTCCCACGTAGGAATAATCCCGCTCTCTGGGCTGCGGGTTGTCCTGATTCACGTACAGCACAATGGCCAGACCCATCATGAAGAAGAGAAACAGAACGGCCAGACCCCGTTTCCAATCCTTTGTAAAGTGATGAACCGCTCCAATCATTCCCAATAAGAACGGCAGGCCATACAATCCCCTGAGACTCAAAATCTCGGCAATATAACCGTCCCTTCCAATTGTTGTCCCGGTCCCAATGAACTGCCACCCAAAATAGCGGACATACATTTTACTGATCTGATACGACCAAAACGGGGCTTTTCTTGAAAAGATGGTCAGCAGCATGCTGTTCTCGCCGTATTGTTTTCGGGCCAGATAATCCTTGATGGCCGTCCAGGTTTCGGGATCATTTTCATCAATAGGCGGATTCATTTTTGATCGAATAAAAATAATCAGATACGCTGTATATCCGATCACAAACAGCAATGGAATGATCCACCACAATTTGAATGCCTTTTTGTCCACCTTCCACAAATAGTACAGGGTGCCGACCAGCACAATAACAAACGTGACTTGAAAGAATTTCCAGGCGGAGGCCTGATGCGCCATGAATTGCTGGTAGGACATTTTGGTCGGATCATAATGGAAAAACAAAATGTAGAGCATAATCGGAACCCCTGCCTGCAGTAAAACCACCCAGACCAACCGCTTGATTGTGAGATTGTCCTCAAAATAAACGATCATAAAAATGAAAGGAAAGGCAAGTAGATTCAGAAGATGGACGCCTGTGGCCAGCCAGAAAAGGTAAACAATCAGGACCATCCATTTTTCATTGAAGGGACCGACAGGGTTATCCTTCCAATACAGGGTTAACCAAACCACCAGCGAGGTAAAAAGCATACTCATGGCGTAGACTTCGGCTTCAACGGCATTAAACCAGAAGCTGTCCGAAAAGGCAAAGGCCAGAGCTCCAATAACGGCCCCGCCGTAGGTAATCCAACGATCGGTGGCATTCTTGGGTTCACCCTTCCAAATGTTAATCAAGCGGACAATGACCAGATACAATAGCATAATGGTAAATGCACTGGACAACACCGAAATAAAATTCACCCGCCATGCCACATTCATGAATGGGAACAAGGTGAACAGCCGGCCAATAATGGTAAAAAGAGGGGCGCCTGGAGGATGCATGACACTCATGGTGTACGAACATGCAATAAACTCACCGCAATCCCAAAACGATACATCCGGGGCAATTGTGCGCAAATACGTCAGAAAAGCTATTGCAAACACACCAATCGCTACCCAGCGATTCACAATCCGATTTTTCTCCATCCGTTTCATTCCTCCAAGCTAATAGAATTCCATTCAAATTGCTCTAAAAAATAAATCAAAAGATAGGCATTCTTACGACGAACCAAAATCTATTTGCCCCCTTCATCTGTTTTTTTCTCTTTTTCTTCTTCCTTCACGTTTTCTTTTTTCTCACTTTCCGAGGCAGGCTTTTTCTCTTCCTGCGCTTTTTCCTGAGCCTTTTTCTCCTGCTCTTTTCGCTCTTTCTCCAGTTCATCCACGAAATTCAATTTCAATTCCGATAGGGTGCGGTCCAAAACCCGGATTTCATTTTCTGTTAGATTACCCTGTGTTTTGGCTTTAATCATGTCCAGCATATCAATGGACAATTGTGCCTGATTCAGATCGCGCTCAATTTTATCGGTAAGAGGATTTTTGATCTTTCCCATTTGCTGCCAGGCGGCTGTTTCAAATGTCATAATCAACTGCAGGAACAGTATTTCATTTTTCTGATCATTAGAAATGTCCTGGGCCATGAGTTTTCCCTCCTTCATTTTTGGAACAATGCTGTTCTTACTCTACCCCAAATTCTCTAAAAATGAATATATTCCCTTCTGATTTCTTCCAATGCTTCGAGACGTTTTTCAAAAGGCTGTGACTAACAAAACGCGAAATCACTTTGTTTTTCAAAAATTTTTATCTTTTTAACCTGTATTATTCATAAAATTTCGCCACAAAGACCCTAAGTCACGAAGATTACTATAATTAAAATTAGCTGTTTTATCCATTTTCCGCTTTCAAAAATACAGGCAACGTTAGCCAATTTTTATTAGACCCCATTTATCCCGATATCGTTCCAAAAAGAATTCCCGGACGCGGGCATGATCATGTAATTTCAGCGCCGGGTCTGTTTGAACCAGATGAAAGGCTTCTTTTCGCGCCTTTTTTAGCAGATCGGAATCCTCCACAATATGAGCCAATTTCAATTGCGGCATCCCGTGCTGCCGGGTGCCAAAAAATTCACCGGGGCCGCGCAGCTTTAAATCCACTTCCGCCAGTTTAAACCCGTCTTCGGTCGATTTCATGGCCGCCAACCGCTGTCGGGCCTCTTTTGAAATGGGCTGGTAGGCCAGTAAAATACAGTACGCCTGATCCGCCCCGCGCCCCACACGCCCCCGAAGCTGGTGAAGCTGGGTTAATCCAAACCGTTCGGCATGCTCCACTACCATCACCGTGGCGTTGGGAACATCCACTCCCACCTCAATGACCGTTGTGCTGACTAAAAGCCGAATTTTCCCCTGTTTAAACGCCTCCATTGCGGCTTCTTTTTCGCTGGCTTTCATTCTCCCGTGAAGAAGGCCGATGGGAGTATCGCTAAAAATTCCCCGCCGAAAGGATTCGTATGCTTCAGTCGCCGCCCGCAAATCCATCTTTTCCGATTCTTCCACCAGCGGGAACACCACATAGGCCTGCCGCCCGGACTGAAGTTGCGCCTTTACAAATTTGTAAATATCCTCCCGTTTTTTCTCCGTGCGCCAGGTGGTAATGACCGGCTTCCGGTTGGCCGGTTTTTCATCCAGAACGGAAACATCCAGATCGCCGTAAACGGTAAGCGAAAGTGTGCGCGGAATCGGTGTTGCCGTCATGATCAGCACATCCGGCCGTTTTCCCTTTGCACGCAGAGTTGCCCGCTGCAACACGCCAAACCGATGCTGCTCGTCGATCACCACTAATCCAAGCGCTTTAAAATTCACCGACTCCTGAATCAGGGCATGGGTGCCAATGGCCATATCCAGATACCCCTCCCGTAAGGCTTTCAAGGCGCTTTCTTTTTCCTTTTTCTTTTGGCTTCCCGTGAGCAGTGCCACTCGAACCCCCAGGCGCTCCAACATCCGATGAAACGTCAGGTAGTGTTGCTCCGCCAGAATTTCCGTTGGAACCATTAACGCGGCCTGAAATCCGTTTTCCACCGCCAGAAGCATGGCCACCAGAGCCACAATCGTCTTTCCGGAGCCCACGTCTCCCTGAAGCAGGCGATTCATAGGCATGGGCTTTTTCATATCTGACCAAATCTCGCGGATGACCCGCTTCTGGGCATCGGTCAGCCGAAACGGCAGATTTTCAACCAGATTTCGCGTGCGCTTTCCAACGGCAGCAAAGGCAATTCCCTCTTCTTTTTGACGGGAAAGATACCGGCGGTACGCCAGCATAAGTTGCAAAAAGAAGAGTTCCTCAAACTTCAACCGGCGAATGGCTGATTCCAACTGTTCGGGCGAATCCGGAAAGTGAATGGCACTGACGGCCTCCCGCCTGCCCAAAAGCCCGTGGCGGCGGCGCAGGTCATCCGGCAAATTTTCCGTTACAAATTGGGAATAATCCAGAACGGCCCGATACAAAATGCGCCGGATTCCACGGCTGTCCAGGCCCACATCGCTCAAATCGTGGGTTGTGTGATACTGAGGCAGAATTTTTCCCGTGTTCAATTTTTCGCCGTCATTAAAATCGGAAATTCTGTCAATGTCAGGGTGCGTTATCTGAAATCCCCCAAAAAAGCGCACCTTTCCGCTTACGGCAAGGGTTTCTCCCAATTGAAATTTATTCTTCAGATAAAACCCGCCCTTGAACCACACACAATTCAGCTCACCGGTACCATCGAACAAACGAAGCACAAAGCGCGATTTTCGACCCGGGATCATCCGGAAAGAGGTAACCTTGCCCACGACCGTGGCATCCATTCCGGCCCTTAAATCCCGAATCTCGCTCACGTGCTGGCGGTCCAAATAAGCCCGTGGAAAATACTCCAGCAGTTCTTCGACGGTTTTAATGCCGATTTTTTCAAGGAACACACCCCTCTTTTCGCCAATCCCCCTCAAAAAGCGAATCGAGGTTTTAAGAGGCTTCTTCTCTACCATTCATAACGAACCGTGTAGGTTACTTTTGCTGCATTATGTGAGCCGACCTTTACATGAAAAATGATGGTGCGCGCATCTTTCTTCTCAAATTTCCGGCTCGATTTACGTATCGTCCACTGACTTTGTGGAGCCCGATAGTTTAAATGTTCAATGACATCAACGGTTACCGGCTGGTCTTTAAAATTCCGAATTTCCATAAGATAACTCTCTTCCCTCACCCGTTTTGCAACTCTTTTTACGCGGGTTTGGGTGCGCGTACCGCGAATATCAAAGGCATTTCCCACGTTTAGGGTTACCATTTCCCCCTTGGGCGTGTGATCAATCCAATCTTCACCCAGGAAAATGGAGCTTCGCGGGCCATCTTTCTGATAAATACGAAATTTGCCGGCCGGCAAAGGCTGACCGATTCCCTCCGTTTTGGTATTGCGAAAGCGCAAAAAGACCTTTACCACTTTCCCCCAGCGTGCTCCGTCAAATTTGTAAATCTTCTGAAATTTTACCTGTTTTGAGCCGAAAAGGGGAATCTGTTTGGTCTCATTTTGTTTGAGGGTTGTTTTCCCCTTCAGGTTGTAGAGATGATATTCGAATGCCGCCCGTTCCGAGAAACGCGGCACCGCCGCCTGTACCGTTGTTTTCATCAACCGATTTTCATAGGCCATGGGTCTTCTCCCGGAGACCCGATGCGGCTGCCCGGCCACCAATTTTAATGCGGCCCCGGCAAATGCAGCCCCGGAGTGATTTTCGAGACTTGCCCAACCCGACACGTCAAGGCGATTTCCCTTCCCGGAAAGCACCCCAACGTATTCTGCATGCCAGCTCATCCCGGAAGTCAGATATTCCACCTGCATCAGTTGTTTTTTTGTGACCGGTTTTTCAAGTGTCCAGATCAGCGTGGGACGCGTGATCAATCCCTCCGGAAGTTCCCGAAATGTGTACTGAACAATTTCGTCATTCCGGACCGAAACAATCGATTTGTCCTGAGTTTCCAGAATTACGGATTCCCCGGCACTCAACAGCCTTCCCGAAAGCGTCGACTGATCCTTTAATTTCAGTTGAACGGTTTGATCGATGTATTTTCGGAACAATTTTCGGACATTCACCAGATCGTATTCAAAATTCTGCTCCAGGATAGCATTTCGGTAGCCACCAAGCCAGTGCAAATGGACCGATGTGGGATCGATTTGCGTGGGAACATTCTCCCACCGAACCAGCGTTTCCCCGCCGGTTGGCAGAACCGGCCGTATCTCTTCTACCAACGCCAAATTGTTTGAATACACCGTCACCGAAACACTCTTCTTGCCTGAACCCGCCTGACCGGTCACGGGGAGCCACAAAACGAGAAAAACGCCAATAATTGCTATTTTTTTCATGATTTTCAATTCCTATGTCCAAACATCTGCAAAAAACACAAGAGATGTCTGCATCAATTAAACGGCCCCGAAGCCGCCTGGGCGGATCAGCCCTCTAAACCAGTCCAATTTCTTTGCAGCTTTTCCAGATCACTCTCGTAAGCCTGCTTTTTTGCCCGTTCCTTTTGAACAATCTCCTCGGGCGCGCGCTTCAGGAAATTTTCGTTGGACAGTTTCTTGTTGACCTGCTGAATCAAGTTTTGCAGGCGCGTGATTTCCTTTGTGAGGCGCTCCCGTTCTTTGTCAAGATCGATGAGGCCTCCCAGGGGAACGTAGATTTCCGCTCCCTGCACAACAGCCGAAGCCGCCTGCCTGGGTTTTTCCTGCAGATGGGGGTGAATCGTGATGGTTTCCACACCCGCCAAATAGGTTAAATACGCCTGATTTTTCTCCAGTGCAACCTGTTGAGAATGATTGAGACCCGAAAGAATGACTTTCGCCTTTCGGTTAGGCGGTACGTTCATTTCACTCCGGACATTTCGTACGGCACCAATGAGTTCCTGAAGAAACAGCATTTCCGCTTCTGCTTCCGGAGATTGGAGCGTTTGAACCACATCCGGCCACGGGGCAACGGTAATACTTTCAGCCTCGCCTTTGCTGCGTACCGACTGCCAGATTTCCTCCGAAATAAACGGCATCACCGGATGCAGTACTTTCATTGAATTTTTCAACAGCCACAAACTGAGATTGAGGGTCCATTTTCTCGCGTCGATCTCTTCTTTTTGGTAGAGACGCGGCTTAATCAATTCCAGGTACCAGTCACAGAAGTCGTGCCAGAAAAAATTGTAGAAGGTCGTCAGGGCTTCATTAAACCTGTAGGTCTCGAGAGCCTTTGTGATGGAATCCACAGCTCGCTGCATCCGACTGACGATCCAGCGGTCGCTAAGCTCGGCCGCCCGAGAATCCCAATTTTTGACCGGATCAAAATCGGCTTCAATGAGAGCCTCATCGGTATTCATCATGATAAAGCGGAAGGCATTCCAGATCTTATTCGAAAAATTCCGCCCCATCTCGAATTTGCTTTCCGAAAGATTGATGTCCTGCCCTTCGGACGTCAGCATAATCAGCGAGAACCGCACGGCATCGGCACTGTACCTGTCCACCATTTTGAGGGGATCAATTCCGTTGCCCAGCGATTTGCTCATTTTTCGGCCTTTTTCATCCCGAATAATGCCGTGAATGTACACATCGCTGAAGGGTTTTTCCTCCATAAATTCCAGTCCGGCCATAATCATGCGTGCAACCCAGAAGAAGATAATATCCTGTGCCGTCACCAGGGTGTTGGTCGGATAAAAATACGTTAAATCTTCCGTTTTTTCCGGCCATCCCAGGGTTGCAAACGGCCAGAGCCAGGACGAAAACCAGGTATCCAGCACATCTTCATCCTGCCGGATATGCGCACTGCCGCATTTCTCGCAGCTTTCCGGTTTCTCCCGTTTCACCATCATGTGGCCGCACTCTTTACAATAAAAAACCGGAATGCGGTGCCCCCACCAGAGCTGCCGCGAAATACACCAATCGCGGATGTTGGTCATCCAATTTTCGTAGACCTTTGTCCATTTTTCAGGAATAAAGCGAATATCCCCTTTCTGTACGGACGCAAGGGCCTTTTCGGCCAGAGGCTTAATTTTTACAAACCACTGTTCGGAAAAATAGGGTTCGATCACCGTATCGCAGCGCTGGCAGTGGCCAACGGCGTGCTGATGTGCTTCCACCTTCTTCAAAAGGCCCTGTTTTTCCAGTTCTTGAACCAGGGCTTTTCGGCAGTCAAACCGATCCATTCCCTGATAGGGCCCGGCATTTTCATTCATCCGGCCTTCCGTATCCATGATGACGATGGAGGACAGGTTATGGCGGCGGCCAATCTCGAAATCGTTGGGATCGTGAGCCGGAGTGACTTTAACCGCACCCGTTCCGAATTCAGGATCCACCTGTTCGTCCGCAATCACCGGAATTTCCCGGTTCAGAATGGGCAGAATAACCGTTTTCCCGATGAGGGCCTTGTAGCGCGGGTCTTCCGGGTGTACGGCCACCGCCGTATCTCCCAACATGGTTTCCGGCCGGGTGGTTGCCACGGTCACGAATTGATTGGAATCTTTTACGGGATAGGCGATGTACCAGAGGTGCCCCTGTTCGTCTTTGTGAATAACCTCTTCATCGGACAATGCGGTGTGGCACCGGGGACACCAGTTAATAATGTACTTTCCGCGATAAATAAGCCCCTTTTCGTACAATCGGACAAACACCTCGCGCACAGCCCGCGTGTACGGTTCATCCATCGTAAAGCGGGTACGCGACCAGTCACAGGAGGCACCCAGCTTTTTTAATTGATTAATAATCAATCCACCGTATTTTTCCCGCCACTGCCACACGCGCTTCACAAACTCCTCCCGACCCAAATCGTGGCGCGTCAGTCCTTCTTCTTTCAGCAACCGCCGCTCCACCACATTTTGTGTGGCAATTCCGGCATGATCGGTCCCCGGCAGCCAGAGGGTTTCGAACCCCTTCATCCGGTGGAAACGGATTAAAATATCCTGCAACGTGTTGTTGTAGGCATGTCCCATGTGCAGAATATCCGTCACATTGGGCGGGGGAATCACAATGGTGTAAGGCGATTTTTGGGGATTGGGTTCCGCGTGAAAATAGTTCTTTTTCTGCCAAAAGTCATACAGGCGATCTTCAACCGTTTTCGGATTGTAAATCTTTGGAATTTCCGGACGCATTCAGTTTCCTTACTTTCAAAATGTAAATAAATTCTTCGTGCCTTTGAGTTTTCGCAGCCAGTATTTTTTATCTAATAAGAAAGCTTTGAAAAAATCAAGGTTTCCGACACAGGCAATGGTTCGTAACAAAATAAGATCATCATTTGTGATAAAAATTAATTCGCAAAATTCGCGGGAAAAGGCTTCTTAAAGCCGGTTTCCACATAAAAAAAATCAAACTAAATATAAAAAAAAACCTCTTAAGAATCAACCAATTATTTATCCTTCCGGATTTCCCAGGACGCGTTTGATTTCGTTCAAAAGGGCAATGAGGTGGTCTACCAAAGGATCCAGCTCACGGCTCAAATCCGGGGAAACATCCCCGTAGCGTTTTAATTTATCTGCCTTTTTGTCGGCAATAATTGACCAGAAATAACTCGTACTGCCGTTCATAATTTGGGATAATTTCTCTTCCTCACTCGGCAGGTCGAATACCTCTTTAAATCTGGCAATCAAACCCTCAATTTCTTGAAAGAGGGTTTGCACATGAGAAATTTGGGAATGGCTGAGATCATTTTGAAAACTGTACAAGATTCCGCGGTGTTCCTTTTGGGAAAGAAGCGTTTCAATCCAGAAAAGGCGTTCTTCCAGCAAACGCAAGGCAATGCGAATGCTGTTTTTTTGTGCAGGATTTAACAGGGCTTTATCCATGTGTTTGATTTACGTTTTGACCTGCATAATTCATAAATTGCGGCCACAAAGACCCTGAGTCACGAAGGCTATTACAATTAAAATAATTGGCGATTTGCAACTCAGTTTGTTTTGTACAGTTTCCTGTTTCAATGAATATTTATTTATCTTTTTGTTTATTATACCCTTGTGTTTTCGTGACTTTGTAGCCAATGAATTATTCAGATTAAGAACCTTTCTGCGAAATGTCCCGAATTTCGGATGTACCTATTTTTTTAGTAAATCCCAGGCAATTTTGACAGCCTTGCCTTCGGCTTCCGTAATTTTTTCCGTTTGAAAGCGATAGTCGTTTTTTTGAATCACGGTTTCCAGTTGTTTTAAAAGGGCCTGAATTTTATCCCGTTGAAAATGAATCAGCTTTTCTTGAACCTCTTTGGAAGACAGTTCCCGCAAAACCGCTCCAAAATGCCTGCGGCACAACCCGACACTCCTGGCAAGCGGCCCCCAAAAATCCGGGATGGCCAGGTATCTGGAAAAAGCCCCGGTCAACCGGCGCTCGTTTTCCTCGTAAACGTTGCACAGGGGACAGCCAGGCTCCGGCGGATTCTGCGGCGGATGGTCAGCGTATTTCGTCATTAAATCCTTGCCAATGATGGCCAATCCCAGAATATCGCCCAGATCAATCAGTAACTGGGTGTGCCGTTTACAAAGCCCCCCGGCCTGCCGGAATTTTTTTCGCACCCCCGGATCATTCACACTTTCGTAGAAAATCGACTCTATGTACCGTCTCTCCCGCAAATCCAGCAGGTGGCAAACCGGACATTCTTCTGCGGCAAAGGCCTCTTCAAAATCAAAGTAAAGGGAATCCTTTGAAATTTTCTCAGACGCACGCCGTTGGAATCCAAAAAACCGCATTGGACGTCTTTCTCTCCCACATTAAAATAAAAGGCACGGGTTTGTTTTATTCAACATTTTTTGGGTCAGCCCCGGCACTGACATCCCTACTGTATCAATTGATTATTTTCGAATTTGTGGAGGCGCAAAATCCTGCACCCCTATCTTTGCATTTTTGCAATTGCCTCTGTGTTTTTGCGGCATAAATCAGTTAGGTTAAATGTAAGCAATATTAAGAAGAGGAACAACAGGAAATTTTGGAGAAGAAAAATAGGAATCGCTATTTATTGGAAACGGGCGGAAATGAATGCGATAAACCAAATATTTTCAAAGTAGTGAATGGGCTGGGAGAATGGTGCTACAGCGTTTGTGTAGGGCGAACACAATCCATCAGATGATTCTGAAAAAACGGTAATAACCCTGGCAGGGATTGCTTTCGCCCCACATGACACCACCATTAATATTTTTTTGTAAACACCAGCGGACCGTGGCACCCCGCGCTTGAACAGGTTTTGGTGTCAGGATTCCATCCCAAACTGGGATTGACCTCAGCGTGGCCGGTGGAATCGATATGACCCGGCGCATACACACTGTCCGGTACCACATGGCAGGTGCTGCAGCTCACGCCGGCGTTCAGCATGGCCTGGTGTGCCCCCACTCCGGGCGAGGTGTAATCCAGGTTCCCGGCCAAATCCCTCGGGGGAGCGGCATTTTTTTCGTTTCCGTGACACGTGTTGCAGGCCTCCGGCCCACCCGGGCGGGTGTGGCATTCGAGACAGGATTTATGGACCACGCCCCCGGAGTAATCCTTCCCGTGGCATGCCTGGCAGGGATGCATATCGTAGTTATGAGATTGAATGTAGGCTCCGTGAAAACCGGCCGTTCCGATTTCCATCCAATCCGCTTTGTGAGGAAAAGCCTTGTGACAGCTGGTACAGGACACACCCACTTCGCCTCCGGACAGATCCTCTCCGTGGCACTCCTGGCAACCGGAATATCCCCGGGCCAGCACAATTTGCCCGTGAAAATCGGCTGAATTTTCCTGCATCCAGGTTTCGGGGTGTGTCAAACTTTCCACAGGATTTTTCTTCTGGCTGCATCCCCAAATGAGAACTGCTCCCAAAATAACCGCAAGAAATCCATAGAATTGTTTCATGCCTCTACTCTTCTTTATTGGGTTGATTGTGACATTTGAAACACGAGGGATAGGTTTTGTAGTCGCCATGACAAGCCAAACACGATTCCAGGTCAAATTCCGCTTCAATTTTGTGTTGTCCGCCATCGATTCGATTAGCCCAATCCACACGGCCATGGGAGGGCGGCATCACCTCTTTCTCCTGATGGCATTGAATACAGAAAACCTCATCTTCGTGGCACGAAATACATTGAATTTTATTCATTTTAGCATCAATCGCATGATTCCATTCATAATTTAAAGGATGCGTGCGATGGGTGAGGTTTTTGCCCTCATGGCAGTCTTCACAATCGCTTTGTGCATGACACTGAGTGCATTCTTCCGGATTGGACTCGGCCGCAAATTGATGTGCATGTTTCCAGTCCAGTTTATGGCTAATGGGCTGCAAATCTTCCTTGGGCGTATGGCATACCTGACATTTCAACGGATCGCTGACCCGTTTTTGTTGATGGCAGGTCTGGCACTGATTCATTTTTGGCAGATGCCGTGCCACCGTGTTGGTTGCTTTCGAAATACCAACGTGGCAGGTTAAACATTTTTCCCCGGCCTGCAAATGCGTCCGGTGCGGAAATTTCGGGCTGTACTGGGTGATCCGCGGAACCACCTTTGCCTCATCGGGATTGGTATGACAAACCGTGCATTTATTGGGCGCACTGTCGCCATCGTGACACTGAAAACAGGTTTCCATATCCGGCAGCAAATTGTCGGTTCCCTTCATGCTGCTGTCTACCCGGGTGTGACACGTCGTGCAGTCAATACCCATTTCATCCACATGCTTCTGATGCGAATAAATCAGATGATCTTTTTGCCCGGCGCTGGCAAAAACGGCCACACCGACAAAGAGACCCGCGATGAAAAACAAAAAACCGGCAATTTTCATGACTCTCTTTCTCTTTAGAATCGGCATATGACTTGTCCCAAAATTCGATTATCAACGTTGTACAACCGATTACGAGTGAACTGATCTTCCAAAGAAACCAGAAATTTCCTTTTAATCTGGTACTCCAGCCGAAAAGCGCTGCCATATTGAATGTAACTTTCAGACCAGTCACTAATCTGGTAGTTGGAAAAATCCAATAAAAGTCTGGCCTTCAGCCCGGAGGTAATGGCGTACGAGGCATCCGCATAAAGCCGGGTTTGAAATCCTGCCGCCCCCAAATCCTGCTGAAATCCGACAATTCCGTACGGCGTCAGCACGCCCAAACGGATCTTTTGTGAGTGTTTTTCCTCGCTTTGAATCCACAATACATCACCTGTAACGCCGTATTTTTTTGAAAAATAATAAACAGCATTGAGCCGACCCTGAGCCAATCCATTCAGTTCAAAACGTTCAAAAAAGGAATCGTGATAAACATGCGGTGTGCGATAAAACCCCTCAAGGTAAAAAAGCCATTTCGGCGCTGGCAGCCAGCGCAAATTTACCAGTGCTTTTTGGAGCGTCGACTCCAACAGGTTATACGAAACCCGCGTCCGCCAGAAAAGGCTCTTGCCGAATGCCCGGCTTGCGTTTACTCCAATCAGTTGCCAATAGGCGGAACCCGAACGCACCTTCTGGTAGAAACTCATCCCGAACCGCGTGCCGGCTATTTTCTTTGCTTCGATTTTGGCGCCAAATACATAGCCATCCTTCAGGCGGTACACCTTGGCCGACCGGTCGTAGGGAACTTCCACCCCTCCAAAGACCGCAACGCTTAGTTTTTTGACGGGCCGGATCGTTACAAATCCCCCGTCCAGATAACCAATGCCGACGCCGTTAAAATAAAATTTTCGGCCAAGAGACAGATCCACACGGTTTTTCCAGAGATGATTCCACATAAGGTACGCCCCGTACACCTGAAAGGGCGTTTTCATGTTTTCGGGGCCCAGGTCTGTTAACCCCATTACATTCACATGAACAGAGAAATTTTTGATCAGCTTTGGGCGGTACCCCAAGGTTACCTGTTGATAAAAATTATAGTGCGCATCCTCGGTTTTATATCCCAAAAAGGATGTAACACTCGAACCGGAAAGCTGGGGTATGGATGCGGTTAATGGACCGGCCCAAATCAACAGGCATGAAACAAGGATTCCAAACTTTAATTTCATGGGGAACCTTTCATTTTAGGTTCATCCAAATAAGGAAACAGGGCGGAAGAATGCTTTCCGCCCCATTCACATTTATTAATGGATCACTTTCGTTCTCTTCCGCTTATTTCAACAGCGTCATCTTCCTGTAATCCACACGATGTCCGGCCTGAATACGATAAACATACACACCATTTGGAACGGCATGGCCAAGATCATCTTTTCCATCCCACACAATGGAGTGCCGTCCGGCTTTTTTCTTGCCCTTCACCAGCGTGCACACCCGATTGCCCAGAATATTGAAAACCTCAAGGGTCACATAGGATGCACGCGGCAATTCATACGTAATTTTTGTAGACGGGTTAAACGGATTGGGATAATTCTGGAACAATTCAAATTTCGTTGGAGAGCCGGCCACGGTTTCCTCTTTCACTCCCGTTGCATTCAGGATTTCGTTGGATTTTTGAATGACATCTGCCAGCAGATCCATTTGATACTTATGATTATGAAAGCCTTCGCTTTCGTCCGATTGAACCAGAAACAGATTTGTTTGGGCTTCTTCTAATTTGGCCAAAAGTCCCGAATCCGTATTCCCCTGCATGGCTGTTTCAGCCGCCGTAACCTTCTGTTCAGCCGAATCCAGTTTTGCCTGAGTCTCTTCCTTGTACATCTTAATAACAGATTTGGCAGAAGCCGCATTCATTCCCGAATGGCAGGATGCGCACGAAACGGTTTCACTGCCATCCTCTTCGGCGACAAAAATAGACCAGGAATGTCCGTGGTACATCGCCGAATTGCTTCCATCTACATCGCTGGAATACATGTGGCAATCGGTGCAAGACGCACCCGGCATGGTTTGTTCAAACGTAACGCCGACCGCCACACCGCCCTTGATAATATTGTAGGTTAGGTGATCGGTATCGGGAAATCGAAGATTGCCATGGCACTGGCCGCACAATTCGGCAGAATTATCAAAGACCGTGTATTTTTTGGTCGTGGAATTAAAATACGAATATTGATTGGGATAATGCGGATTGTGGCAGGTATTGCACGCCACACTTGGCCAGTCAGCCTGATTTTTTGAAGTGGTGGAAGCAGAAAAGGCTCCATTGCTTGTGGTAAAGAAATAATCCAGCGCTTCAGCCTCTGTCATCCCGCCATTGGCCAATACCGCCGTTGGTGCATGGCAGGCGATACAATTTTCGGGATCGGAACCGCTGATGACCGAATCCGGTGTTTCTCCGGCCCGTTCTTCTGCCAGTTCTTCGGCAACATCATCCTGTGTATCGGAATGTTTACTCATTTTCCAGGCATTATAGGTTAAGTGATCTGTATCTGGAAAATGGAGATTCCCGTGACACTGCCCGCAAAGGGACGGAACATTGGCCACCGTGTCATAGGATGTCGTCGTAGAATTGAAGTAGCCAAATACCGGCAAGGATGCCGGGTGATTTGAGGGAACATTGTGACAGGTTGTACACCAGTTGTGGGGCCAATTGGTTGTATCGGCGACCGTTGTTGAGTCGGTAAATACGCCGTTTGTGGTCGTAAAAAAGTGACCCAGGGCCTCAGCCTCCGTCATCCCGCCATTTACCGTAACGGCCAGAGGCGAATGGCATGCAATACAATTTTCCGGGTCGGAACCATACAAAACCGAATCAGGAGATTCCCCAACCCGTTCCTCTGATAACTCATCAGCCACATCCATCTGGGTGTGCGAATGGCTTCCTTTTAGCCACTGTTGATAAACATTTCCGTGACACAATTTGCAATCCAATTGAGACTGCGCAAATGTCATTTGATTCGTCGTCATGATCAAAAAAATCATGGCGGCCAAATAAAATCCCAAATTGGTTATTCTGGTTTTCATTTTCAGCCACCCTCCTTATGTAAGTAACAGTGAGCTCCGAGTGAAATAAACCGAAGCTTGAATTATCTGACCTCATTATCGAATGTCATTTTCAGGCTATTGATCGTATACGCATCTTTCCGTTACCCTTTCCCCATAACTGCCATTGACGGCATAAAGATTATTCGCATTATCAATCTATTTTCACAGCTCATATGCAAACCTCCTTATTTTTGTTTTTATTTTGTATGACTTTACGGTTTTGGCGGAATATCTGCCGGAACAATTACGTTTTTATTGGCCTCCAATTCATCAGGAGCCACATCAGCTTTTCTCAGAAAAAAACTACGGGTTGAATGGCATTTTAGCGCACAATTACCCCCGCTTCCCGTGGTATCTGTCCGGGCTGTCCAGCGCTGAATATTGTGTGGTGTACTGTATTTCCAGGTGGGTACAGAATTATAGTTTGCCAAATCGGAAACACCCCAGGCCGCGTAGCTGTCTCGGGAAACAGGAATATGGCGCACGACGACATACTTTTTGGGATGTTCGGCCGAGCGAATCGGATTTCTTCCAATTTTAAACGACATGTACGGCGGTTCAGCCAATCCCCCGGCACCCACATGGCACGAATTGCAGTTTTTGTAATCCTGTGAATGGCAGACCTGACATTGAAAATCTTTCCAATGCATGAAATGATAAATGTTTGCCGTGGCTTTATCCTGATGACAATCCTCACAGCGGGGTGAATTGGGTACCGCGTAACGCGTATCCGATTCAACGCCCGTGCCGTGTAATTCATCTTCCTTGTGGCAGAACAAACACTGTTTTTTACCGGATACCCAATGGACATCCGGCTGGTAACCCTCATGCTGTCCCAGATACTCTTCGCCCACACGACTTCCGTGGCAAGCCGTGCAGTTGTTGATCATATCCGGTTCTTTGCGAAAGGCATGTCCCATAATAAATCCACCCTTTACGCTGGCCGGCCGGCTCACATGACACTGCCCGCAGGTGGTATGACAGGTGCCACAATCCTTCTTAAAATGCTGCATTAAGCCGGGGTTATCTTTAAGCGAGAAACCGGCCCGTTCTCTGAAAAGCGTAAAATATCCATTTTGATTAAAATGAATGCTCTTTTGGACATGCTCCACAATGTTTGTATGACATCCTGCACAGTAGGTTTGTGCATCCTCAGATGGATCGGCCACCAAACCGACATGGGCAGAATCCTTGTTTGTTGCCTCCTGATGGCCCTTGTGGCATCCTACACAGGCGATTTTCCCGTGGACTCCCTCAAAAAATTCCGATGTGACCAACACCTTTTCCCACGGTGCCAGTGGGGTCACCGAGCCGCCCAGGCCCTCATCTGCCACACCGGAAGGCGCCTCCTCTGGCGTGGCAACCTTCTTTAGCAATGCCTGATCCGTGTGACAATCCACACACCCAATGGATACATTTAGGGGTTTTGATGGAATGGGCTCCCGCTTGGAACATCCTACAACCATCATCAGCAGAATCGCCGGCACAGCCCACAACCATTCCTTATTCAACATGATTTGGCCTTTCTTCCATTCGTTTAAGGAGCGCTCGTATTTTGGGTGAATAGACAAAATTGTTTTTCAGTGATTTAAAGATTTCTTTTGCTTTATCCCGGCGGCCACAGAGACCGTCCAAAATAGCCCTTGCAAGACGCCTGTCCGATTCCTCTTTATAAAGCGATTCTTCTGATTGTACCTCCAAGCAAATCGGCTTTAAATAGACATTTTCCATCATTTTTTTATCGGGGCAAATCTCTATTAACTGAAGGTAATGAACAAGAGCTTTTTCCAAAAGCGCCACTTTCAATTCCGCCAAAATGCAATGAACCAGTACATCCTGATTGTGCGGCTCCTGCTCCAAAACCGCCTCATAAGCCTGAATGGCTTTTTGGTAGAGCCCGTTAATAAAATACTGATTCCCGAGCATTTCACTCATCAGTTGAATCCTGTTTTTAGACAATAATATCCTGTGATAAACTAACAAGAAATGTACCAAAGGTATTATATATTGTTTTTTATCGTGTTACAAGCTATTCCGGTCTTCATTGGAGAAGGGAAATTTGAAACATACTGTTAAACCTGATTTTTGGTGATCCTTAATTGTAAAATTATTAGTCAATTAGGCCTGAAACAGTATTTTTAACAATATGTTTCATTTGAAACATCATTACTTGGATAGGATCGGTGAAAAAGAGGAATGTTGATTTTTCCCATACTTTCAAACAGCGCCGTTCGGTCAACTGTTGGAATGAATTGGAATTGTGATGATAAATGTGGTCCCCTTATTGGGTTCGCTCTTAACATCAATTGTGGTTCCATACGTCTCCAACAAGCGGTATGCCATAAACAGGCCCATACCCGTATTGTAACTCCGACGGTTATCATTCGGGTCTTGAAAGCCCTTGGTTGTAAAAAATGGAAGAAAGATTTTATCCAGATCTTCCTTTGCGATACCAACGCCCGTGTCACTTATCGTAATTTGAATTCCCTTGTCAACAGCCCTTGTGGACACAGTGAGTGTTTTTTCTTCGCTTTTTTCCATCGCCTCCACCGCATTGTACAGAAAGGCTTCAAGACTGATGACAAAATCACTGTAGCGTCCAAATACCGGAGGCAGTTTTGGATCGAAATCTGTGAACTTTTGCAATTGATAACGAAACTGATAATTCATCTCCAGAAGTTCAAGGGAATCGGCCAATAGTTCATTTAGCTGAACCGGCATTTTTTGATCGATAATCTCTTTTTTATTGCGATCTGTAACCATCAAAACCGTTTTTTCCATTTGATTGGCTGCTTTGAGGATCGCATTAATTTCATTTTCATCCGGATATTTCATTTTCAGGATCTCAGTAAAGCCAATAATCGAATTCAGAGGATTATTCAGATTATGAGCAATCCCGGCAACCAAGATTCCGATGGAGGCCAATCGGTTGGATTCAATCAATTTCCATTCCATTTGCTTTTCTTTAATTTCCAATTGCTTAACCCGGCTGACATCCACCAGAATAAACAGTTCGTGATCGGTATTTTCATACGAGAATTTGGAATAATACACCAAAACCGGCAAATCCTTTGTATCGAGAAATAATGTTCCTTCCACTGGAAAACGATCGTACGTTTCGCTTATGTTGAGCAACGGGTACATTCGTCCCTGCAGATTCTTAAACATCAGAGCATTCAGGGAATCTATTCTGTCTTCTATTTTCAAGCCCAGTATTTTCGTTGCATTTGTATTTACAAAAATAATTTTGTGGTTTTGTGCCACAAAAATCATATTGGGTGAGTGATTTAGGAATTGAAAATAGCGTTCTTCAGAGATTCTGAGTTGGTCGAGCGTTTTTTGAATCTGTTGATTTTTTTTCTCAATCTCCTCAATATAACCCCGTGCTTCCTGCGCCAAAATCCCATATTCATCCCGGCGGTTTCTGAAATCGCTTAGGGAAGGGAGTATCCCATTCTTTTGATACGAACCAAGCGCTGTAACCAGGGAACGAAGGGGTCTGGAAAAATAGGCTGCAATAAGTTCACTAATCAAAAAGATAATCAGGAGATTCAGGGCAATAAAAAGACCCATGAATCCGGGTTTAGGCTGGAATCCCTTGAGGATCGGCGAGAGATTCTCTTCCTCAACAATCCCGAATTGCCCGGATTCCAGTGGTTCTTGAAAAATGAACGTCCTGTTTTTTCTATCCAGAATTTCAAATGGGCGAACACCCGCGGCCGTAAACATTTTCAAAACCATTTCCCGATCCAGATTCTTAAATGGTCCGATAGTCGAAATTTTTCGGCCCACTTTTTCGGCGTCACCCGTAAAAAGAATTGTTCCTTCCCGATTGACAAAATAATAATGAATCATTCTTTTTTCACTTGGATAATTCAGAACGGAATTAAAAATGTAGGGGATATCCACCTCCAACAGGACGCGAATAGGAGTTTGTTTCTTGTCTAATCTTGTTATGCGAGATAAAATAAGAATACTTTTTTGAGAACTTAGCTGATTGGGCAATGAACGCAAGATTTCCCGGTTAGGCGTCAAGTTTGAAAACAGCAGGCGCAAAGAATCCCCTGAAAAGGGTGCAGAACGGGTACTGTCCGGAATCTGAAAAAGAATCGTGCCGGTATTGTCAACCACAAAGACCCTTTTAATTTCAGGAAAAATGTCATATTTATTGGAAAGATAGTCTTTCCAGCGGGAAATATCAGGAATGGATCGCGCAATTTGATTGGCCATTCTCTCAAAATGGGAAAACGTATTGGAAAGAGCGCGGGCCTTACCTTTTCCATCTTCTATGGCAATTTGTTCATATTCGTTTACAATTTGTTTTTCCGAATGAAAATGGATCATATAAATAACGGTAATCATTGAAATAGTGACTGTCAGGAAGATCGCCCAAAATATTTTTGTCCGGATTCTTATATTCTGAAACATTATTTGCTTGCTCCCACTAAATCAAAGAAATAAGTGTACTATCAGGGTTCGGATATAAACTGCCGTAAACACTGCGGATTAGTATGGCGTTTGAAAAACCGACTTTCGGGGCATTTGCAAATCCCTATTCTGCCGGATGCACACGCACTTCACTTTTTCAACTGACCTAAGGTTAATAAGTTTCGGGGAAATTTGCTATTGTTAATAAAAACAGCATGAAGCAGAAAACAGATCATGCCAAAAACGCCAGTCACGGCAGCAGATTTTTCAGAAAACGGGACATGCGGGGCTCTACTCACTTAAATTATGCAGAAAAAAGCAGAAAGTCCTTTCGGATCAAACGCATTGACTGCCTCCGTATATCCGGTTCCCGCACAACGTTTTAGGAAGCCCGTTGTGTCCCTTTCTCTATCCGGTTCCAATTGGTTTGGACAAAATGCACCAATTCGGCAGCCAGTGATTTCGGGCAGCCGATCGTTCCGGCGGGCAGGTGTGCATCTTTCTGATTGTACCGAATGGGCCGGCCATCTGGAAGCAAAAATACCCCGCCTGCCTCGCGAATCAGAATATCTCCGGCACACACATCCCATTCGTACTGCGGGTGGAAACTGATTACCGCATCCCCCCTGCCCTGTGCAACGGCAGCCATTTTGTAGGCGATACTGCCCAATGGGACAAAATTCGCAAAATGGTTGCGGAGCCAGTCCAATTTGCCTTTTTGGGTATAGGTCCGACTGACCAGCAACCTGATATCGCGTGCTGAAGAAATGGAGTTGACCTGAATTTTCTTTCCATTGAGCAGGGCCCCTTTTCCCTTAACCGCTGTAAACAGCTCCTCCGTTATGGGATTCAGGATAACACCCAAAACCGGTTCCCCCTTTCTGACCAATCCAATAGAGATCGCAAATTCGGGAATGTGCTTCACAAATTCGCGTGTGCCATCCATGGGGTCGACAATCCAGACCCACTCTTTGGTGAGCCGCTCCTCGGAATCCAGGGTTTCTTCCGAAAGCCAGCCATCATCAGGAAAAATATTCAGCAGGATGTCCTTGATTTTCCTGTCAGATTCCCGATCAGCCAATGTAACCGGGTCATCGGCCTCCTTGTCCTTGTAAGCAACCGTAAAATCGCCCTCATAAATTCTCCGAATGATTGTTCCTGCCTGCCTTGCGGCGGAAAGTGCGGCTTCTAAACGCATGTCCAAATTCATTTAATGGATTCCTTAAATTCCTGGGTTGTGTTGTCAATTGTTTCATCGAGGATTATTCACTTGTTATCGAGGGTGAACCCGACTGTGTTTTTGGAGAATAAGTATTGGAATATACGGAATATTCACTGAAGTGTCAAGGCCAAACCTTTTGGCCCACGGAACTTTTAGAAATACCGTTCAAAGTTCACTATGAAGCGGTTTATTTTTACCCTGCGAGGGCCAATTTTCCAGGTCTGGCGGTGATAAGATAACTGCAATTTCATCACCCTCCAGGACCACTGAGCAAAACTGGCCAAATCGAGTATAAACTGGTCATACCCGGCGGAATCTTGCCGAAGGCGCAGTTCGCCGTAAACTTTCACTGAAAACAGGTTGGTGGGATACCACCGGATCTCGGGACGAGCGCTGTAGATATTGATATTTCTATTGACATGACTGTAATCAAACAGGGAAAAAGTGAGTTTCGATGAAACGGTCAAAACTTGATTCAGTTGTAAAAAAGAAACATTGCGCGTTTCCAGCAGCCGATAGGCCACCAGATTGGATTCCCGAATGATCCGTTCAATAAAAAGTGATGTGCCCCAGGTATTTCCACGCCGGGTTAATTTGAGGCCAATTGTTTTGATAAGCATATTTTGAAGAAGGGCTCTCTTTTCCGCTGACCCTCTCAATAAGTCCTGATAATGGTGGTTGATCCGATAGTAAAACGATATCCATTTAAAGTGAACGCCCATATTGAAAATAGTGGTATTTGTTGAATATTTCATGGAGGGCAAGGTTCGAAACTGGTAATCAACCAATATTCTTTGATTCTCCTGTATTCGTCCCAAGGGGTTGCGGTAAATCTCAACCAAATCATCAACCGTGCGAATAATGTAATCCTTATCTTCACCTTCTTCGTAGATTATGCTGCCCTGCTCATTATAAACAACAATTGTTGAAACAATAATATTTCTTTCATTAAAGAATACCGGAAAATCCCCTATAAAAACGTGCTGTTCCCGTACAACGGTTTGTATGATATTTTTTAGATTCCGATCTTCCACCGAGTAGGCGCGATTATACACAATACGCAAATTTCCTGAAAATGGAATATGCTTGTTATAATTGATTCCCCCATTAAACGCCCGGGATGATTCCCTGCCGTCCGTCAATTTGGCAGAGGTTCCCCCTGCACCAATCGTCGTGTTCAGGCTGGAATAGAGTTGGTGGTTCAGGGCAAAAAATGCTGATTGCAATAAGGATGAATAATTTTTGAGACGGATATTGGAAATACTATAACGATACTGACTGGAAAAACCGTGTTTGTGTTTTAGTTGTATCGTTTGAAATGTCCTTATATTCTCATAATTCCGAAGCCCCCGCCGGCGATAAAACCGAACCCCGCCGTTCCAGGTTTGTGATGAATCATGACCAAAATAACGGATAAAATTTATGTGGGCATTATGGGATGTAAAACTCCGATCGGCATAAATGCGGTCCTTGATGTCCAACAAGTTGTAGCTGAGACTGATATTCGATTTTTCTCCCCTTTGACCCTCATATTGAAGAGTGCGCCGGAGTTGATGAAGCTGGGTGGACCAGTCTATCCTCGACCATTTTTCACGCATTTCTTCCGCACCCACGATAAGCGTAGAAGGCATGAATTTTTTATTTATGATTGTAGTCGCTTGATAGCGGTTAATATTGTAGGACGTTCGACCGCCGTAATCCGTATCGGTGACATTTTTGAGCTTGCTGAAAACGAACGAAGTGGGATAAGCACTTCTGCTAAAAAACAAACCTGAAAGATAGTTGTTAAAGAACCTGGCTTTGGAGTACTGCTTAAAATCCCTATAAACATAATGTTCCTGCGAAAGACTTAAATTGCCAATCCATTGAAATGAAAAAACGGCCGGATTGATAACAAATCCCTTGTTACGTAAGTCGAAAACCTCTCTGTAATAGGGTCTTTTCGAATATTGAGGTTCTATCCTTCGTTCCGTTCTGTATTGAAGCCGCAGGGTACCCGTAAATCGATTTAAATGAAATAGTGCAACCTGTTGAGCAAACAGAGACGAATACACACCCAAACTTAGAATTGAAAATAGAACGGAACCAATTATTTTTTTACTGGATAGTCCGCCCATAATCGCTACCTTAAAAAATATTGATTATCTGAATTATGCGGATTATGACACATGGTACAGGGCTCTTTTCCAATAACTTTGTGTTCCGAATCCATTATTTCCGATTGATCATGGCATTTGAAACAAAGGGACTGGCCTGTTTCCAATACCAGATGCTTGTTTTTTGATCCGTGCGGATTGTGACACTCCAGACACTCTCCATCTTCAACGGGCGGGTGTACATATTTCGCATCCAGCTTGTCATCATGACACATTAGGCAGAGGCTATCCGGAGACGCAATGAGGTGATAAGACTGGCTCACATTATGGCAGGCATCACAGCGATTGTCGCCCGTTTGGGGATGATAATAGAACACCGGCTGTGCCACGGATAGGCTTTCGGCAGCGGCCGTTTTAGACGATACTCCCGATTGACTGTTGCCATTTTTCCCTTGCAGATTTTGTGTTTGTTTTAAGGGCGGAACCCCGTCAAAAAAAAAGCTCAAAATGCGATGTCTGGCAATAGGGGTACACTGGAACAGAAATAAACTACCGGACAACAAAATAAAAATCAGCCCCGTCGAATATCTGAATTGTGGGAAAAAACGCTTCATTGTCAATTACCTATCCCGGCAAATCTTCTAACTACACACATTATGTTCCGTTTTGATAGAGATAAAAGAAACTTGGAATCAAAATTAAGATCGTCCTCCCTGTTTGACAACCTCACTCAGAAGCCTATTCTCAATTTACGGATTGACGATATGTATTTTCGCTTTTGCTCTAAGCTGTTTCAGCAGATTCTCCCTGCGTTCTTCAATCCGCTTTTGAAGCAATTTTTGTTTTAATTCCTTTTGATCTATTTCGTCAAAGGCTAACTGTTTGCCCGGTTTTCGGCCAACCAACTTAATAATGTGATACCCGTAAATCGTACGAATGGGCTGGCTTACTTGCCCAATTTTCATTTTTTGAGCAACCTGATCCAGTTCCGGAAGCAGTTGTCCGACATGAACCCAACCTATATCCCCTCCCCGGGCACGGCTTGTGGAATCACTTGAAAATTCTTTCACGACCTTGGAAAATTTTTCACCTGCCAGCAGTTTCTTATACGCCTTTTGAGCCCGTTTCAATCCCGCTTTCCAGCCCGCTTCCATAGAGCCGGGATCGACCGATATGAGGACATGTAATACCTTCAAACGCGCGGGTACAAAAAACTTTTTCTTATGTTCCTGATAATATCTGCGTACATCTTTATCGGTTACCGAAACCTGATCCATTATCTCCAATTTCTGTACTTGATTAATCAACAGGCGCCGTTTTAATTTATTAATCCATTCTTTGTAGCTGAGACCAGTTTTTGCCAATTGCTCACGAAAAGCCTTTTGGGTCGGATAAGCACTTTTCATATAGTTGATATGCTTATTTAATTCCACTTCATCGGCTTTTAGCTTGAGCCTCTTTGCTTCCTGATATAACAATTCATCATCAATCAATTGGTTAAGGACCTGATGCTGGATTTCCTGATATTTCTGTTTGGATATCACCTTATGAACAGAAATTAAAGGCAGTTTTTGATTGATTCCCTCCAATAAATCACGGTTTGTGATTTTTACTCCATTAACCGTGGCCACCACTTTTTTCTTGGCCTGTGCGTTGACCAGGGAAAGAATAAAAAACAAAACAATCCCGCATAGAATGATAAAGGACTTTAATTTTTGTCTTTGCATCTGCTAATTCCTCTTAAAAATTGAAAGGGGTGAGGTAACGCCTCACCCCTCTAATACTTTCGCTCCGGTTGGATGTCTGTTCAAGGGATAATGTTCAACAAAAATACAACTCGTTTTCAAACGCAATAAATGCCACAGAAACGGAATTAGATATTGTGACACGTTAAACATAATGCGCTGTTGCTATTACTTACTCTCAAGAATGGACGATTTGTTTCGTCATGCGGATTATGACATGTTGCACATTCCACCTGATCATGATTCGATCCATACAGGGGCAAATTTCCAACTTTCCCATTAGAGGCCGGATTAAATTTCGGATCGACACTCGGATCGTATGTAATCGAAATCGGGTGATCGTTCCTTAAATCCGTACCAATATTTGTCCCTTCAAAATTCAAACCCGCCACATGATTTGAACGGGTATGACAATTCTGTGAACAGGAATTAATCGTTGTTCCTGAAGGAGAATCATTACTCGCAACAGGAACATTAATCACCTGATCCAATCCAATGGTATTATCATGGCAAGACAGACATGCCAGAGAAACGCCTTGCGGTGAGCTGGCAATCGTCATATCAATCGATGGACTGCTGTACATGGTGTACGGTCCAGCCGGAGCACTACGGTTCCATAAAGGCGCCTCAATTGCCGTATTGTTATTATGGGGGGTGTGGCAATATACGCAAATGCCACCCCAGTCCGTAAGACCCATACCGTTTTTTGTAGCCTTGCGCAAATTATGCGGAGTATCCGCAACTTTGTTCCCGAATTGGGCGTAACTAGTCCCTTGCCATGTAAATGCAAACGCAAGGATAAGGGCGCCAAACAGAACAAAAAATTTCTTCATTTCTTCACCTCCCTTTGGTAGAATTTATCGTGGAATTATTATAAGTGTCCATCAATATTACTCCTTTGATCCCTTGTTGGATAAATATTGATAGACCTGTACCCTATGATTAAGCTGATCAACAACATAAATCCGCTGGCGACTGTCGATACAGAGGCCTGCAGGAAGTCGAAGATCAGCCATACCGGAGCCGAAATTACCGAAAGCAAGCAGAATTTTACCATCCTGGTCAAATATCTGCACATTATTAAAAGCAGCGTCAGCTACATAAATATGGCCTTCGCTATCCAGCCCAATTCCTTTTGGCCGGGAAAATGTTCCTGGAGTGTTTCCGATCTGACCGAAACTCTTGATAAATTTTCCATTCGGATCAAAGATCTGAACGCGAAAATTCATCGTATCGACCACATAAATGTTCCCATGCGGCCCAATTGCAATATTTGTCGGGAACCGAAATTCACCCTTTTCACTGCTTCTGTTCCAGACTTCATCCAGGCTTCCTTTTGGAACATTCTTGAATTTCTCACCCTTTTTGCCAATAACAAATAATAGTTTCCCATTTCGGCGGTCAAATGCCTTTACCTGATGGGCCCAGGTGTCAACCACATAAATATAGCCGAGTTTTGAATTGACCACAATTCCGGATGGACGGTCTAATATATTCTGGCCTCCAAATGCCGTTAGAAACGCTCCGGTGGGATCATAAACAATCACGCGTTTCCCATCCGCATCGGTAACATAAATATTTCCCTTATTATCAGAGGTCACGCCAAGCGGATTCAACAGCATGCCGATACCGCTTCTTCCCAAAAACGTTAACTTTTTATTCTTAAAATCAAACATCAGAACTTTGTGCCAGCCCGTATCCACAACCAGAAGACGCCCCCACTTGTCCACATTTACTGAAAAGGGCTTTTTCAAAGCAATTAAGCGGGGTCTGCCAAATATGGCTTCAAAGATTTTTCTTGCAAGCGACCGCTCCCGTTGTCCCAGAGCCAATTCAGAATGAATGCTTCGGACAAAACGGATCCTCGGCTGATCAGGAGGAAGGGGCCAGACAAAATCGGCCGGATTTTTCTCGGTTGCCGGACGAGTCCCTGCACATCCCATCATGAACATGCCTATTGTTAAAATGGCCAACATAAAAAGCGTTAAACGCCGGGTTATTCTATTTGGCATCAGCTTCACCACACGTCAATCCTCGTATTTCCAGTCCCATAATTCTCGAATAAAAATAGAAAAATAATAGTAATAATTCTCATTTATTACCGCTTTATTGCAAAATTAATGCCAACAGACGGTATATTCCCTGCCGCTGTGTGTTCGTTAAGGAAGGGGGTTGATATTGTTATACTTGATGAATTTATCCGGGGGATTACGGGTCGCAATTGAATGGGAATTGAAACGAATGGCCATCAAATGTGCGTTTCCACACAAAACACTGTTCATATTCGCACACTATTCTTGGCAAAAACGCAGATTAGTTGAAGATAAAAAGCAAGGGTGAAAAAAAGCGATCCTTTTTGATCTTATGGAATGATGTTTCTCGGAGGATTTTAATAAGTTCATCAATATTAAAAGGCTTTGGCAAAAAACAGAGAATTCCGTCTGCTTCCATGCTCTTACGCAACTCAGGAGAGCCAAATGCTGAAATCAGCATGGTTTTTACGTTTGGCTGACACTGTTTAACCTCCCGCAGGACCTCTAATCCATTGAGCCCCGGCAGCCGAAAATCCGTAATAACCCAGTCAAACGTATATTTGGACAACCAGGCAAACGCTTTCTCTCCACTATCTTCAGCAATCACCTCAAACCCTTCCCGGGTGAGAGATCTTTTGAGAGACCACAGTAATAATTTTTCGTCTTCAATGAGTAAAATTTTCATTTTAAAATGGCTTTTTTTTGCAATATACGTGCAAGAAATATGCCATTTCACAACAAGTTAAATTTTACCATTTTTCGTCGAAGGGCATCCCGGCTGATTCCAAGCAATTTTGCCGCTTTTACCTGATTTCCTTCCGTATAACTTAATGCCTGACGGATGAGGTTTTTTTCTACTTCCTGAAGTGATAAACCGGTATGGGGCAGTTTTATAAGCGGACGGCTTAACATATCATCCTGTGTATAGGATTGAATTTCATAGGGAAGATGTTCGGGTTTTAATTCTTCTGTATCTTCAAGAATCATAATACGTTCCAGAACATTTTTAAGCTGGCGGATATTTCCCGGCCAACTGTAATTTAACAGGAGTTTTTCGGCTTCTTTTGAAATGCTTTTGACATTTCTATGAAATTGATGATTAAAGCGGTTGAGAAAATATTCCGCAAGAGGGATAATATCGTCCTTACGTTCGCGCAGGGGAGGAATGATCAGCGTAATTACATTTAACCGATAAAAAAGGTCCGTCCTGAAATTTCCCGCTTTCGTTTCAGCGATCAAATCCCGGTTTGTGGTGGTAATTATTCGTACATTGATTGGAATATCATTAAGTCCCCCGATTCTTCTCAAACGCCGGTCTTCCAAAACCTTCAGCAGTTTCACCTGCATGGCCAGGGGAATTTCGCCAATTTCTTCAAGCAAAATAGTACCCTTATTGGCGATTTCAAACAATCCGCGTTTCATTTTCCGGGCATCGGTAAAAGCACCCCGTTCATATCCAAACAATTCACTTTCCAGAAGGGCTTCCGGGACAGCCGTACAATTGAGTTCAACCAGCGGGAAATTTGACCGTCTGCTTTGGTAGTGAATGATTCGGGCCAGCAAATCCTTGCCCGTTCCGCTTTCTCCCTGAAT
>JAADHR010000183.1 GCA_013151735.1 Calditrichota bacterium
TTGAATATCTTTTTTGAAGGCTTCGGGGCCGCCGGGAGTTTCAAGGATTTTGGGGATGTTTTCCAACCGGGGATCTGTCATAATCCAGCGAAAGGCATCCACTCCGATCAGCCCTTTGCCAATATTTTCATGACGATCCACACGGCTGCCCAAAGGCTTTTTGGAATCATTCAAGTGGATGGCATAAAGATTTTCCAGTCCGAGGATTTCATCAAACCGGACCATGGTTTCTTCGTAGGCCTCGCGGGTGCGAATATCGTAGCCGGCAGCAAAAATATGGGCGGTGTCCAGACAGATTCCGGTGCGTTCTTTTCTCTCCACCCCGTTACGAATGGTAGCCAATTGCTCGAACGTGTACCCCAGATTCGTGCCCTGGCCGGCGGTGGTTTCAAGCAGGAGGCGTACCGTGTAGTCAGGGCGCTGATCGAGCACAACATTGAGACTTTCGATGATTTGGTTTAATCCAAAGGCTTCGGTTGCCTTCAAATAGGAGCCCGGATGAAATACCAAATCGGGCACACCCAAGAGTTCGGCACGATCCATTTCATCCAGAAAAGCCTCCCGGGATTTTTCCAGCAGCGTTTCATCCGGGCTCCCCAAATTAATCAGGTAGGAATCGTGAATAACAACCGCCTCAATTGTTGACTCTTCCCAGGCGCGCTTAAATTTTTCGGCATCTTCCGAAGAAATCGGTTTGCCCACCCACTGACTCTGATTTTTCGAGAATATCTGGATGGCATTGGCCCCGATTTCTTCACCTCGTTCAGGGGCCAGGTAAACGCCCTTGGCAATGGAAACATGTGCTCCCAGTAGCATCTGAATCTCCAAATCCTTTTTTCTAATCAGGCTTTTGCCACGCCAACCACTTCCGCACTGTCCATTTTTGTGCGAATTCGGTATTCTGCTTCCAGCATTTGCATGTGATTCCGTTCTTCTTCTGCCAGGCGTTCAAACACGCGCTTTCCCCCGGCATCCGGTGTCCGAAAGGCGGCCTTTTCAAAAAACTCCATCGATTCCTTTTCCTGTTCGATGGCTATCGTTAAAATTTCAAGGGGTGTGGCCGCCGGGGTAATCTCCTTAAAAAGCCGCCTTTTTTTGGGAAGGTTAATGTAGAGCAGACGTTTTCCGGAGATACGACCATATTCACGCTCCAGTTCCCGCCGATGGCGTTTTTCCTCTTCTGCAAGTGCCAGAAGCAATTCTTTCCCCTGCTTATCCCGAACGTGCTTAATGGCCTCCTTGTACATTTTGTAAGAATCAATTTCAGATTGAATTGCTATGCGCAGAGCTTCTAATTCATCAATTCGCTCCCAAATCATGAGTTCCTCCCTGCTATAAATTTTTGAAGATTTTCCTCCTATTCCACGCGGTTCCTGCCGGGAATCGAACCTTACGCATACTGGTTCGATAAAAATCGAGCCCCTGCACGACACGCCCCAGTTTTTGTAAATGCGGTTGATTTTCCCCCTGACCATTGTGTAATTGTTTCCGTCGCGGAACAGTCGACCTGTAAATCAACCGCGATTTGAATGCCTCTGACCGGCTGGCATCTAAACATCCACCTGAAAAATCCGCATGGCAATATACCCAACCAAAAGCAAACCGAGTCCCAGAACAAGCACAGGCATTGAATAGGTTTCCCCAAGAACCAGTCGAAATACTTCGAACAAGGCAAGAATGGAACCCAGAGTCATGGCAAATTTCAATAGGATAGACCCGTATTTTGTTCTGTGAGGGGTTGGGGGTTGTTCAGTGTCGGATTGAATGTCAAATCCACAAACGGGACAGTTCAGCTCACCTTCTGGAATATCAGCGCCGCACATCGGACATTTCATAAAGGAACCCTTCGCGTTCAACAAGGAATAATAATTACAATAATCGTTCCGAATATAATAATTTATTAAATTTAGAAGACAGGCGCAAATAAAAAGTAAATTTTCCACGATTTTTTTGGAACGATCTCCCGGCCGATGCCTGCCCGTACCACAATGGGCAGTTTTGCCAGAGGCCACAGGCGCACTCGAAACTCCGAGCCTACCGTTGTATGCCAGGTAGATTCACGGAAAGAGAGAGATAATTTTCCCAAAAAACTGTTCGTACTTTCTCCCCAGGCCCGGCCGCCATCAGTAAAAAAGGCCATGGTCACTCGCTCAACATAAAGGAGCCGAAGGAGGTACAACCGAAGATTCCGAATCAGTTGAATGCGGTACTCCAGAGTTCCCGTAAGCTGCCGTGTTCCCTCCAGTGTGCGGGTCAGGCCCCTCACAAGATTGGAAGATATTTGAGGCGGTGCCTGGGATATCCAACCGCCCTGATGCCAGAAACCGCCGGCCCGTACCGCCAGAACATCGCGGCGAAAGGGCATCAGCAGATGCCCGGCTAATTGTCCCTGGAATTCGTGATACTGCAATTTACTGCCAATGAGCCGGTCGGCCCAGCGGTAGGAAACGGCACACTGCAAACCTGTAACGGGGTGAATGTCATTTCCCAGATCCGGCCTCTGAAATCGGTACAGGTAAAAAAGGTCCAGCGAATGGACCGATCCGGAAAAGGGTTGAAGCGGTCTGGCAAGCGCTGAGATTTTTCCCGGAGCCATAGGTTCAATGTGTTGAATATCTACTCCGGCCCCCATTTGATGAATCGACAGCAGGTTTTTGCCGAAAGAAAAGGGCAAAACGGCCTGTAACCGCAGCTCACGCTGACGATCCCAGAATTTCAGGCCCGGCTGCCCCAGGTAATTCCCCCGGTTTACATAATTTTGACCCATTGCAACGGAAAGGGTTGGCAGAAACCGTGTGGTGGCGTACATAAAATTCGCCGAAACACGCCCGTCACCGACCGTTAAAAAGCTCTGCAGGATCTGTTTGTCCAACGGATCCGCCAGCAGGTGGATAAAACCGCCTTCGTAACCGCGATCGTCCTTCTGAAGAGCCGGAAGCACAATCAGGGACTGTAAATGTCTGTACGCGTGATAGGGCTTCGGTGCCGACGCAGACACGGAATTTCGGGTAGCGGGAAAACGCTGAAAGGTTCGATTCTGCCACGTCCAGGGAATCTGAAGGGGTCCGTAATGGGGATGGACCCGCCTTTCTGCAGGCAGGGAAACGATCTGAATGGAGTCGCGCCTCTCGAAAACCGTCACAAAAATCCGTTTTCCATCGGGACTCCAATTGGGGTTAAACAACCCGCCAAATGCATTGGTAACAGGCTGGGAATCTGAGCCGTCCCGATTCATAACAAAGAGATTGGGCGTCCCGAACCGGTAATCGATGTAAGCCAGTTTCGTTCCGTCGGGTGACCATTCCGGCGACCGGGCATCATAACCGGAATTTTGCAGAACCCGAAGCGAATCACCGCCGGGCGAAATCGCAGCGACCACACGCCGTCCCGTAGAATCGACCAAAGAAAAGGCAATCTCCCGGCCGTCCGGTGCCCAGCGGGGCGAGAACACCTCCGTTTGAAGTGGAAAATGGGTCAGTTGCTTGGTACGGCCTGTTTTCAGATTGAGCATCATCAAATTTGCGCGCCCGGGAAAGTGCTTCACAAAAACAAGACTTTGTCCATCGGGCGAAAAATCCGGATCGGTGGCACGCTCGTTGTGTGTGAGCTGGATTTCACGGTTCCGGGTAAAATCAAACCCAAAAAGATCATTGGTTGTGGACAGACTTACCCCCGGATGCGCCCGGGAGTAAACCAGCCTGGTTCCGTCGGGTGACCAACTGGTCTGGGCGTGCACATCAGTCCCCCCGATGCGCCTCCAGGTGCGGCTTTTTTCCTCAAAGATTCTCAGTTCCGGCAGCCAGCCGTCGAAATGAGGAATGCCCACAACGGCAGCCCTTCTTCCATCCGGCGCCCATCGGATGCTGTACGCGCCCTGAAAAGGCGTCGGGAACGGCTTTGCCACATCGGACATAAATTCCCGGCCCTTTTTCCAGCGGAAGTAGTGCTGCGACAGAGAATCCAACCACACACGGTAAAGCTTTCGCTCGGTTAGTCCCGTTTTATGATAAAGATTCCAATCGAAACTGAGCGGAAATTCCCGGTGTGCGGCGATAAAATCCGGTAAAAATTGATCCCCCCAACGGCGGGAGGCGTACCGCACCAGGCTGTGCCCTTCCTCGTACACCAAACGGGAGTCAACCGGATCGGTTCCAACAAACCCCTGTAAGTCTTTGATTTGAAGAAGCTTTTGACTCCACCAACTCACCCGAAGCAGCAAATCCCGGTGCAGATCCCAGGTTTCCGCTTCATATTGCGCCAGTCCTTCTGTGAACCAGTCCGGTGTGGTACCGAGACCGATTAATTCCCACCACACGCCGCTAAAATTACGCAATCCCCAAAAATGGATTTCGTGCGTCAGCTCGTGCGCAATAACCCGCCGCAGCCACCGCAGCCGGCCGGTAGTGGTCTTGGGCATGGCAGGGGTCCAGATGTGAATCACGTGCCCCAGCGGATTGGAAAGCCCGTTGGAATAATCATCCGTATCCTGAAGTACCAGCACAATTTTCTTTTTCGGGATGATTTTCAGGGCGTGTGTGATCGAGAAAAAGGAGTTTTCCGCAATTTGTGCCGCCTCCCGGGAAACGTCCTTGAGTTCCTGGTGGTAGATAATCTTAAAGTGATCCGTTTCGAAAACCATCCAGTGCAGCTCCGGGTGATTGGCCCCCACCTCGATTTGGGCCTGTCCGGTGGATAGCAAAAGCAAAAACACCGGGAAACACAGAAGAAGCCGCCGCACGCTCAGACTTCCTCTACCATCGGGATGACACAGATAAATTTCAGCGGTACCTGGCCGGTGTTCTTAAACTGGTGCCATTCATTGGGAAGCACCAGAACGGCCTGCCCGGCCGAGATGGGGTGGGTTCCTTTTTCGCCCACCACCTCTCCTTCACCCTCTAAAATAAAAACCTCGTGCTCGTAATCGTGCTGATGATAAGGTGTAAAGCCGGCGGGTTTCACCTCAAACAAACGCATTCGGAAATTGGGAGCGCCATCCGGTTCGGAAAGCAGCACCCATTTTTTGACACCCTTAACTGTGTCGCTGTCGTATGTTTCAACGGAAATATCTGTGATGGTTTTGATCGTCATGTTTGCCTCTTTGTTTAATTGTGACAGGATTAACGGGATGTTTTACGTTCCCAGCCCAATGAGCGCCGCACCGTAGGCTCCCGTAAGCTGGGGGTAGTGGGGCAGATGAACGGATTCGCCCGTTTCTTCTTCCAGCATTTTGCGCATGGCCTCGTTTTGTGCCACACCGCCGGACAGCATCAGCGGCGGCACCAGACCCACGCTGCGGATCATCGCCACAATGCGCGAAATGAGCGAGCGGTGCAGGCCGCGCAAAATAGGCTCCACGGCCACGCCGTGCGCTACCAGGGAAATAATTTCCGATTCGGCAAATACCGTGCAGGTGCTGGATATTTTCTCTTCCTGATCCACCGAGAGGGCCGTTCGACCCAAAACATCCAACGGCACACGCAGACGTCCGGCGGTGTTTTCCAGAAACCGCCCCGTTCCGGCCGCGCATTTGTCGTTCATCACGAAATCGATGACCCGCCCCTCTTTGCCAATGATAATTACCTTGCTGTCCTGGCCCCCAATGTCCACCAGCGTGCCGGGTTTTTGCAGCTCGTGGTACACACCGCGGGCGTGGCAGGTGATTTCCGTCAGATTGCGCGTGGCGTTTTTAACCAGCTTTCGCCCGTACCCGGTGGCTACCAGGGGAATGGCATCCAGCGAACCGAATCGCTTTTCGGCCTCCGCCAGCATGTGTGCCACCTGATCTTCCACACGCGGATCGGCCGGTTCCAGCAGGTGCCAGATCATTTTTCCGGCCGCATTCACCCCCACAATTTTGCAGGTCGTGGAACCCGCATCCAATCCCAGGGCAGCTACTTTTTCGTCACTCATCCCTCTAAAATCTCCAGAAAAGCCGCAATGCGGTTTTCGGCCTGTTCATCCGAATATGCACGCGGGTCGTTGTGATCGGCCTCCAAAAGCAGCGCCGGAATGCCGGTGTCATTCACAAAATAGTCGCGTTGGTCGATCTGCCCCAGGGAGTAGGGTTTGCAGGAGCGGTCGGAGTGGAGCACAACCCCGTCAGCGGAAAACTCCCGCACCATTTTTTTCATGGTTTGCAATTTGTGGCCGGTGCCGCGATTCAAAATCGGGTGCAGGTAGGTGCGCGCAATAGATTCAAGCGGACGCGTCTCGTCCATCAGGGGGGCTAATTCACCCCAGGCGGTTGTGTAGGTGGCCGTCACGATATTCGCCCCGTGACGGGCAAAGGTCTGTGCCAGCTCCCGCAGTTTGAACCAAATGGGCAGATTGTCCCAGATGAGCCGTTTCTTTTCATTTCTGACGGCGGCAATGCCCCTGTCAATCCGCTCATCGATTTCCTTCAGTAAATCCTGGTAGTACGTCACCGCAACGGGTTCCCCGCGGAGGTCGACAATGGGCGCCATGTGAATAAAGCCGTCAAAAGCGGTAAGCGGCGACGGGCGGTGTTTGCCGCGGTTCAGAACCTCCAGCCAGAGAAATGAAGCTTCCTTGCTCAGGCGCAGGACCTCTTTCAACTTTTTAAAGGAAAGACGTTTGCCCGCGATTTTTTCCGCCTCGGGAATCATGGCTTCCAGCTGGCGTTTTACGTAGGCCACGTCGTTCGGAGTGGCTTCGGTGTACACGAACGGGGTGTCAACAAGAATCAGGGGCGCGTGGAAATAGTCGGCCAGTACGCGGTACCAGTACAGCACGGTCTGGCAGATGTTCGTGCAGGCCAGCAGGACGTCCGGGCGGGGAAGCTTTCCCACGGGTGTCTTTCCGGAGAAAGCGGCACCGATGTCCGTGCGGGCGTAGGAGCAAATATCCCGCGAAAAACCGGCGTTTTCAGCCTCGGTGGCAATGGCTACTGCCTGGCGCCGAGCCCCGCAAAGGGCGGCATGGTTTTCCGGGTAAAGGATGTAAAACCCGAGCGCCTTTAAAATCTCGATGGGCGCTCAGGACGTGACCCAGGCCACCTTTCGAGCACCGTTGGCATAGCGACCCTCTAAA
>JAADHR010000184.1 GCA_013151735.1 Calditrichota bacterium
AGGATTTGTACGCAGGCGTAGAATTTCACCCGGTTCCGGAAGCCGTTATGAAAACCCTGCTTGAGAATCATCCGAAAATGGCCCGGTTTAAAGATGTGCCTTTAAACCAATTGGCGATTTCTTTGCGTATCGTGACCGAAAAAGCCGCTACCAATATTTCAAAACAAGCCTTCGATTATGCCCAAAAACATGGCTACAAATCGGTTACCATTGTGGAAAAACCAAATGTTGTTCGAGAAACCTCCGGGATGATGGTGCGGCAGGCGAGGAAAGTGGCGGAGGCTTACGACACAATTGAACTCTGGGAAGCCAATATCGACGCCATGACCATGTGGTTGGTCAAAAACCCTCAGAAATACGACGTTTTGGTTGCCTCCAATCTCTTCGGCGATATTATTTCCGATTTGGCGGCCCAGTTGGTGGGCGGACTTGGTTTTGCGTGCAGCGGAAATATTGGGGACGACTATGCTGTTTTTGAACCCACTCACGGATCCGCTCCCAAATATGCCGGACAGTACAAAGTCAATCCGACGGCAATGATTCTTTCCGTGAAAATGATGCTGGACTATCTGGGCGAGACCGAAAAGGCCCGTCGTTTGGAAGCCGCGGTTGCCCGGGTCATTAAAGAAGGCAAGGTGAAAACGTATGATATGGGCGGTATCAATACAACCCTTGAAATGGGCGAAGAAATCGCCCGAAACTACCAATCCTTGTAAATGTGGAATCCCGCAAAGGAATGGTTTGTGAATCATCAAACAGGGAGGGATGAATCATGAGCGCAGAAAGTGAAATTCTTGCCATTGAAAAGGCTATGTCCGATGCATTTAATGCCGGAAAAATTGAAGGAATCCTGAAATATTTTGACGAGGACATGATCGGATTTTCTTCAACTCAATACGAGAGACTGGTGGGCATCAATGCCTTACGGGAAACATTTCATTATTATTTGAAGGAAGCTGATCATCTGGAATACAATATGGTGAGCCCGATCATCAAGCTTCTGGACGAGAATGTAGCCATTGCCACTTTTTATTGGTTGGTGGTTTTGTTTAATGGAAAAACCCGCCGGGAGATTCAGGGACGCGGTACCCATGTTTATTTAAAAAAGGATGAGGGCTGGAAAATCGTCCACGAGCATTTTTCGCGATCGCATCATCAGTAGGCGTAAGCTTGATTGATTTGAACAGCTCACACATGTTTAGTCGCGCATTCGCGGCGCTTGTTTCTTTAATTTCACTTACGCGCGAATTTTCGGTAAAAATCGATTAAACCTGAATAATTCATTAGCCACAAAGTCACAAAGACACAAAGGTGTAATAAATAAAAAGATAAATAAATATTTATTGAAACAGGAAAATGTACAAAACAAACTTAGTTTCAAATATCCAATTATTTTAATTATGATAACCTTCGTGACTTAGGGTCTTCGTGGCGAAAATTTTTGAATAATGCAGGCAGAGAATAGGCTTTTGCAAAGAACAGGAAATAATCAATTTGGAACAGATCGAATGAGTGCAAAGCTAAGGAGTTTAAATGGAAACAATTTCAAAAAAAATGGCTTCCTTTGCCGTTGGATTAAAATACGAGGATTTGCCTGAAGACGTTATTGCGACCGCCAAGCGGTTTCTCTTCGACGCGTTGGGATGTGCCTTTGGGGGGTACAAAGTTGAGGATGCTGAAATTGCGCGTCAGGTTGTGGGAGAAATGGGTGGGAATCCGGAGGCAACTGTTATGGGCTCCGGGCAGCGTACATCTGCGGTCAATGCGAGCTTGATAAACAGTTTGATGGTCCGCGCGATGGATTACAACGATATTTACTGGAAGCAGGACCCCAGTCATCCCAGCGATCTCATTCCTGCAGTGCTGGCGGCCGCGGAAAAAAATGGGAAATCGGGCAAGGATATTCTTGTGGGAATTGTTTTGGCTTACGAATTTGAGATGCGCTTGTGTGAATTTGCCATCCCGGGAATTCGTGAACGCAAATGGCACCATGCCACACTGACGCAATTTGCGTCGCCGATTGGGGCCGGAAAAATGCTGGATCTGACCGTTGAACAAATGACCCATGCCATCGGCATCTCCGGAAGCCACAATTTTACGCCCGGAGCGGTAACGGCCGGAAAGCTGACCATGATGAAAAATACCGTAGATCCCATGGCGGTTCAAAGCGGGGTTTTTGCCGCACAATTGGCCCAGAAGGGCTATCAGGGTCCGGAAGCCATTTTTGAGGGAAAAGAGGGCTTTGTCGATACCTTTGGGGGGGAATTCGATCTGGATGTCCTGACAGAAGGACTGGGTGATTCGTACCGAATTATGGAGTGTTCGATGAAGGCTTTTCCGACGGAAGCGCTGACGCATTCCCCCATCACGGCTACACTGGATTTGGTTCACCAGGAAAAGATAACGCCTGAAAAGGTAAAACGGGTGGTGGTTCACACCATTGAACGCGCTCGTGACATTCTGGCCGATCCCTCGAAATACAAGCCCACAACAAAGGAGACGGCCGATCACAGTCTGCCGTATGTGGTGGCGGCGGCTCTGGTTGATGGCAAAATAACACCGGAGCAGTTTTCCGCAGAAAAACTGACGAACAAACAAATTTGGGCCTTATTACCCAAAATTGAAGTGGTGGCCGATTCCGAATTGGAAGCGGTTTTCCCGGAATTAAAGGCGGCTCTGGTTGAGATTGAAACAACCGATGGCAAAATCCACCGGAAACGGGTGGATTATCCGAAAGGGGATTACCGGTCACCGATGAGTGAAGAGGAATTGCGGGTGAAATTTAGTAGCCTGGCTGCTCCGATATTTTCTGAACACAAGCAAGAAATTATCGAAGATGCCGTCTGGCATCTGGAAGAGATTCCTCAGGCATCGGATTTTATGAAATTGATGGTTGCAGATAAGGAATAAAGTACGAGTTTCGTAAATGTAAGGAACGTGCTATGAATCGGGAAGATGCGGTTACGCTGTTAAGAGAGTATACGAAAAATGAGAATCTGATCAAACATGCTCTGGCCGTTGAGGCGGCCATGCGGGCGTATGCCCGCAAATTTGGCGAGGATGAAGAATTGTGGGGCATTACAGGGCTCCTGCATGACTTCGATTATGAAAAATATCCGGATATGAAAGAACACGCCTTACGGGGATCGGAGATTCTTCAAAAAATGGGGTATCCGGAGGAGGTTACACACGCCATTCTGGCTCACAATGATTACCACCATGTTTCGCGCGAGAATCCATTGGACAAAACCCTTTACGCGGTCGATGAACTCTGTGGATTTATTACGGCCGTTGCACTCGTTCGCCCGAGCAAAAAATTGGACGAAGTCAAGGTGAAATCCGTTAAGAAAAAAATGAAGGACAAATCCTTCGCCCGTCAGGTAAATCGGGATGAGATTCGCAGAGGAGCAGAAGAACTGGGGGTTGATTTGGATGACCATATCGCCTTCGTCATCGAAGCCATGAAAACCATTTCGAATCAATTGGGTTTGTAGATTAAATCCCGATTGTCTGAAAATGACGCCGCATAAGAAATCAATAAATTAGAGAAAGCTTTGAAAAAATCGGATTTTATTAGTTAACTTTTTTTTCAACCCACCCCCTCGCTCCCCCTCCCTTATTTAAGGGAGGGGGAAGGGGGGAGGGTCAATAATAGAAAAATGTTATGTAAAAGCCTATTTTTCAATTAATTGTAAAGCAATCCCGTATTAATGGTAAATTAATTTTTATCACAAATTGTTGATCTTATTTTGTTACGGGCAATTGTCCGTGTCAGAAATCTTGATTTTTTTAAAGCTTTCTTAGAGTGTTTTCGTTCAAGGACTCTGCAATCCTTGTGTTTTAGAATTCCGGTATCTGCACATAGGTCTGGTAAAAAATTACTAAAATTGAAAAAAGGAGAAATGTGAATGTCGGCTGAGTCGTCCCCTCAAAAACCCGTATTGCACATGATTGGAAATGCCCATCTGGACCTGGCCTGGCTCTGGCGGTGGGATGAAGCGCGTGAAGAAATGATCAATACCAGTCGAACAGTTTTACAGCTGATGAAAGAGTATCCGGATTTTGTGTACACCTGCAGTCAGGCAGCCGCCTACAAATGGGTGGAAGATTCTGATCCGGCCCTTTTTGATCAAATTCGGGAAAAGATTAAGGAGGGGCGCTGGAAGATTGTGGGGGCATGGTGGGTTCAACCGGACGTGAACATTCCCTGCGGTGAATCCTTGATTCGGCAGGCTCTCTATGGAAAACTCTATTTTCAGGAAAAATTTGGCGTGGATGTCCGAACGGGGTACAATGTGGATTCTTTCGGCCATACCTTTCAATTACCCCAAATTCTGAAACATTCCGGCATGGATAATTACCTCTTTTTTCGTCCCAAACCCAAGGAAAAGGTCTTGCCCGGAACACTCTTCTGGTGGCAGGCTCCGGACGGGTCACGTGTTCTAACGGCCAGACCGCGTTTTCATTACAATTCTTCAAAAGAGGAATTGGATTCGCGCATCGCTATTATGTCCAAAAAAATGAACCCGATTGTGGGAGACGAAATGCTTTTCTACGGCGTGGGAGATCACGGGGGCGGCCCCACACGCAAAAACCTGGATTCCATTCTGAAAAATCGGGAAAAACAGAAGGCAGTCAAAATCATTTTTGGGGATCCGGAGACCTTTTTTGAAACGATTCGTCCCAGAGCCGATTCCCTGCGATCCGTGGAGGACGAGCTGCAGCATCATTCCACCGGTTGTTATACGGTTCACTCGGACATCAAACGATGGAACCGCATTCTGGAATTTCAATTGCTTTTTGCCGAAAAAATGGCCGCACTGGCGGAATTGAAGGCCGGCATTTCGTATCCGCAGGAAACCCTGAGAGAGGCGTGGCAGACACTCCTTTTTCACCAATTTCATGATATTTTAGCGGGAACATCCATTCCCGAAGTCTACAGTGATGCGGAGGAGGCTCTGACTCAGACACTGTTTGACCTCGCCCATCTGATTCAAACCTCGGTCGACGCCCTCAATTCAAAAGCGGAACTGCCGTCAGAAACTCAGTTTCAGGTATTTAATCCTGTGGCCTGGCCGAGAAAAGATGTACTCGTAACACAGGTTTTGATGCCGGGACGGGTTTCTTCAATCAAAATTGAGGATGCCGGTGGACAGGAGATTCCCTTTCAAATTCAGCACATGGTTCATTCGGAAGAGGGGACCCTTTTGGATCTGGCGCTTGAGGACGACTTCCCATCTCTGGGACAAAAACGATACCGGCTGATTCCAATGACCGGCGAGTGGTATCCCGAAGAAGAAAAGCCGATTTCTGAAATCGAAACGGATTTCTACCGAGTAACATTCGATGAGAAAACCGGTCTCATTCAACAAATTTATGACAAAGAGAATGATGTGAATATTTTGTCCGGTCCGGGAAACCGCCTGATTGTGATTCACGATCCCTGGGACACGTGGGGGCATGATGTAAATGAGTATCGTAACGAAATCGGCAGTTTTCAGTTAAAGGGCTCGGTTGTTCTGGAAGAAGACGGTCTCGTTTATGCAAGGGTTCGCATAGACAGTGCCTTTGGAAATTCCTCTGCCCACCAGACCATTTTTTTCTACAAGCATTTGCGCCGTATCGATTTTGAATTGGCCATTGACTGGCAGGAGCAATTCAAAATGCTCAAACTGGCCTTTCCCATTCGTTTGACAGAGAAGGAGTTAGAGGGAACATTTGAAGTTCCCTTTGGAAGCATTCAACGGCCATTATTGGGAACAGAGGAATCCTTGCAGCGATGGATGGACGTGTCGGGAGTTTATCAGAAAGAAAATGAAGAAGAGATGCTTTACGGTGTTTCACTTTTAAATGATTGTAAATATGGCGGTGATATTTTAAACAGTGAAATGCGACTCACGATTCTAAGAAGCCCTATTTTTGCCAAACATTCCCATGGTATTCCCGATGATTACTC
>JAADHR010000185.1:0-6723 GCA_013151735.1 Calditrichota bacterium
GGGAAAGTAAGGAATGCCTGTTTTCTGTCTGACAAAGAATTTCATTGATTAGATTTCGTGGAAACAAATCCACAAAAATTCCAGTAGAGCCTAAAAAAATAAGATCACAATTTGTGAAAAAAACTAATTTGTCATTAATACGGGGTTGCTTTAAAATCAATTGAAAAATAGATTATTACGTAACATTTTTCTGTTATTGACCCTCCCCCCATCTCCCTCCCTTAAATAGGGGATGAGGAGTGAGGGGGTGGGTTGAAAAAAAGTAAATACTAAAATCCGATTTTTTCATAGCCTTCTAAACATGAATCCGGTGAATCCTAAAAGGGGCTGGCCATGAAATTCGAGCTTCGCTACGGCCGATCAAAAACCGTGGTTGCTGTGCCCGATCATCTTGAAATTCTTACGATCGTACCGGCCGATCTTCCGAAAGCGGAATCCGGTCAAGAAATGGTTCAATACGCCATTGAACATCCTCTGGGAACACCGCCTTTACAAAACCTGCTTTCTTCTCAATCCAAACTATGTGTTGTCCTTCCCGACAAAACCCGTGACGCCCGGACAGACCTCATTCTGCCGGTTCTGCTGAAGGCCATCCGTGCGGCGGGTGTGCCGTCCAAACAGGTAAAATTCCTATTTGCAAACGGAAGCCATGCCGGAATGGCGGATCGGGAAAAAGAGGCTATTTTGGGTAGTGAGATTGCAGAAACGTACGCCTTCGAGGAACACGATTGTTCCCAAAGTGCTCTGAAATATGTGGGAACCACGCCAAGAGGAATCCCGGTTCGGGTGAATCGCCTGGTTACGGATTCCGATTTTGTTATTGTTGCCGGTACCGTGGTTCACCACTATTTTGCCGGATTTGGCGGCGGCCCCAAAATGATTGTTCCCGGAGTGGCTGCCTGCGATACCATCACCCAAAATCACAAAATGGCCGTTTTGAGTGAGAATTCCGTTTTGCACCCCAATTGCCGTCCCGGACATGTGAAAGGAAATCCGGTTTACGAAGACATTGAAGATGCCTTTCAAATGGTAAACATCGGATTCAGCGTTCAGGTTGTACTCGATTATAACCACGAAATTCAGGCTGCATTTGCCGGGGATACCCTTCTGGCTCATAAAAAATGTCGCAGAATTATTGAAAAAATGAACCGCGTTCCCATCCCTCAGACATTCGATTGCGTCATAGTCAGTGCCGGCGGGTTTCCAAAGGATGTGAATCTCATTCAGGCACACAAGGCCATTTACAACGCCTTTCAGGCGGTGAAACCGGGCGGGTGCATGATTGTTCTGGCGAAATGTGATGACGGCATCGGCTCCAGAACGTTCTTACAGTGGTTTGATTATTCGGGGCTGGCGGAAATGAAACGGGCGGTTATGGAAAACTACGCGCTGAACGGAAATACGGCGCTTTCTTTGAAAGAGAAACTGAATCAATCCACGATGTACTTAATTTCGGATTTGGATAAATCGATTAGCCGGAGGATCGGTTTTGTGCCGGTAAGCTCGTTTGAAGAAGCCTGGGCACAGGCCAGCCGTGATTTCAACATGAATTCGGTTGCGGTTTTGCCTTTTGGCGATGTAACGCTTCCCGAATTAAGGGCAGAATAGGATGAAAACACATATCGCAGGCAGTTTGGTTTTTTTGGCGGCGGGTGTCCTCTTTTTGAACTGTGCCGCTTTCCGCCCGAAGCCCATTTTTGTTTCGGGTCCCTCTCACAAAAGTCCTGAAAAACCAGCGGCCGTTTCCCGCACGTCTCCGCCCAATTCAGCCTCAAAACCAGTGGAGCAAAAAGCAGGGGCGAAAAAGAGGCCGGTGTCTGAAGAAAAAGGCAGCCCCGTTTCTTCCGGAAAATCCCGGACAAACGCATGGCGATTCCGGCAGGAGATGATGCGGGCCATTGACGATTATCTGGGGACCCCGTACAAATGGGGAGGTGAAAATGCCCGCGGAATGGATTGCTCGGGATTTGTTAAAGTGATTTTCCAACAAGTTTCGGGACTGAGTTTACCCCACAGCGTTGAAAAGTTGGCCGGGGAAGGGGAACCGGTTTCGCTTTCAAACCTGCAATTTGGGGACCTGATCTTTTTCCGCAAATCCGGCAGCGGCCGGCTTTTTCACGTAGGAATTTATTTGGGCAGCGGCAATTTTGCCCATGCGAGTACGCAAAATGGTGTAACCATCTCCAGCCTTTCGGAGCCCTATTACAAGCGCCGTGCGGCCTTTGGAAGGCGGTTGATCCGTTGATCGGTTCCCTGCCGATTTGCGCGTTTTTCTAATCCTACTCATACCGAAGCGATTCCACCGGTTCCAGATGGGCCGCCTGCCGTGCAGGAAAAAGCCCCGCAAACAGGCCAATCAGTCCGAGAATAAAAACAGAAATACCCATGATGAGCGGGGAGAGGATCGGGCGTCCCAGGTATTCAAAAGGAGGGCGGTCGAAGGGCAAGAGTCCCATGGCCTGGACTACGAGCCATGCGAGCAGGAGTCCGAGTCCGCCGCCCAGAACCGTAATCAAAAGGGACTCAAAGATGAACTGCGAGAGGATGTGCGATCGCTTGGCACCGACCGCTTTTTTAATTCCAATTTCCCGGGTGCGTTCTTTGACGATAACAAACATGATATTGGCCACTCCCACCCCGGCCACAAGCAGCGTCAGGCCCCCGACGATTCCCAAAAAGATCTGAATCCCAATAAAAATTCGTCTGGATAACCGCTCTGCCTCAATAAAATTATTGATCCAAAGGGCATTGGAATCCGTTGGATCGAAGCGGTGCTTCCGGCCCAGTAGAACGCGAATTTGCTTTTCCAGCAGAGACGCCTGCCCCGGATTTTTGGGGCGGATGACAATCTGGCGTACATACTGCTCCCCATAAATGGCCTGGTGGGTTGTGGCCGGCATAATGGCCCGCCTGGAATCGGGGCCGTTGTTCATGGAGGTTTGGAGTTTCTTTTGGAGAATACCGATGACGGTAAACGGAATCGTGTCAATTTTCAGGGATTTTCCCACCGGATTTTCTCGTCCGAAGAGTTCCTCGGCAATTTCGCTGCCAAGAACGACCACGCGTCGTTTTTCCCGGACATCCAGAGTGTTGATAAACCGTCCGCCCCGGATGGGGTACATCCGGCGCATGATCTCAAAGGCCGGTTCCACGCCAACGCCGTACGTTAACGCAGATGTTTTCCCTCGGGTCAGCCGTGTGCCCCAATGCCCGTATTGAATGCTGATCCACCCAATGCCCGACAAGGAGCTTTTAAGCCATTTTTCGTCGTCGGGTGTCAGCCGGATGCGCCGTCCCTCTGGCAACCCGCGGAAACTTTTGCTGGTCTGCCCGCCGTAAATGATGAGAATTTTGTCTCCGGCATTTAATATCCCGTTAACCATCGTATGTTTAAAGCCCTGCCCGAAAGCCAGAAGCAGAACAACAGCCAGGGTTCCCCAGGCGATGGCCGAGGCCGTCAGAAAAGCCCGTGTTTTTTGCAGGCGTAAATCCTGGAAGAATTCCCGAATGTAAAACCAGCGAAACGTCATAATTCACTCACTAACTGTAACGTAAACAATCAATTGGATTCATTCGTGAAGCTTTTCTGGCGGGGAAAAACCCTGCCAGCAGTCCAACGATACCTAAAATGAGCATCACAACAAGAAAGACAGTTCCGGAAAACTCCGGGTAACCCACAAAATCTCCTATGGGAAGTATCCGTGCCAAACGAATCATTCCAATAGAGAGGATAAAGCCCGCACCGGCGCCGATACCCACAATCACAAATGTTTCACCAAGAAATTGAAACAGGATGTCCCGCCGGTGTGCCCCAATAGCGCGCTTAATGCCAATTTCCCGGGTGCGTTCCCGCACAACGATGTACATGATATTGGCCACCCCAATACCCCCCACAAACAGGGTAAAACTCCCGATAATTCCCAGAAAAATATTCAGACCCAAAAAGAATTGGTTTATCATTTTGTCCATTTCGGTTGTATCCCACAACGAAATGGCATTTTTGTCGGTGGGATCAAACTTGTATTTCTTTCCCAATACGTCGTAAACTCTTTTGGTAATATACTCAGAATAGGCAGGGTTGGCCGGTTTGTACACGAGATCGCTTATCCTTTTTGTACCAAAGAAAGCGGAGAAGGTACTGGCCGGAATGAATGCGCGATCCTGATCCCGGCGGTTGTAGCTTGAATTTTGAGTTTTGTGTTTCATTACCCCAACAATCAGAAAAGGAACACCGTTGAGCAGAACATTTTTGCCAACAGCCGGTTCACGGCCAAACAGGCGGTATTTAATTGAATCGCCAAGAAAAACGACATGGCGGCTTTTGGCCATATCCAGCACATTTAAAAACCGACCACCGGGCAGGGGAATAATATTTCGAATGGCCGCATATTTTGGATTTACCCCGCTCACAAGTGGGCGGGCGATCCTGGTGTCCTTTCTCAGGATGGCATTCCAGTTTGAAAATTCGGGACTGATCGTTTGGATTTCGGGAATTTCCCGCGCCAAAAGAGCGGCATCGTCTTCAACCAGACGAACCGGTCTGCCGATGCCAAATCCCTGAAAGGGCTTCGTGGTACTTCCCGGAAAAAGAATCACGATGCCTTCACCCAATCCGTGCATATTTTTGGCCGATTGTTTTTTAAATCCGGTCCCAAAGGAAAGCAGAATAACCACGGCGACCGTTCCCCACATGATTCCGAAAACGGTTAGAAACACGCGCAGCTTTTGCACCCGCAGGTCGTGGACGAATTCTTGTAATTCATTAACTATCAGCATGTGCAGATCATCGATTCCGTCAAATAGTGTTATTGAATGGTTCGTGTTGGTTTTTCAAAAACTTCATCGCCCTCTTTTAAACCCGAGACGACTTCAATCGCGAGGGCATTACTGAGTCCCACACGGATAGGTTTTTCGTGGGGTTTTCCGTCTTTTCCTTTAATCCGAACAAAGGCCGAGTCATTTCGGAACGTAATCACGCGTTCGGGAAGGGTAAGAACATCCTTTCTTTCCTGAATAATAATCGTGGCGTTGGCAGAATATCCTGCCCGGAGAACGATCTTCGGGTTGGGTTTCAGGGTGATTTTAATCGGGAAAACCGTGGCATTTTCCCGGGTTTGGGCGCGCAGGGAAATTTTACTCACCGTTCCTTCGATTTTCGCATTGGGAAGAGCCCCGATTTGAATGTGTGCTCCCATTCCCTGCCGGAGTTTTCCCACGTCGATTTCATCCACTGTGCCGCGGAAGATCAACCGGCTCATATCTGCCAGCGTCAGCAAAGCCGTTCCGGCCTGATAAGAGGTCAGCGGAACAACCGGATCCCCGATTTCAATTTTGCGTTCCAGAATCGATCCGGAAATAGGAGCCCGGATAATGGTCTCAATGCGGGTATTTTCAATTTTTATTTTCCCTTTTTCCAGAAGGGCCAGTTTCTCGGTTGCCATTTTGTACCGAATAGCCGATTCCCTGTAGTTGCTTTTGGAAGTCTGCAGGTCTCTTTCTGAGATCAGGCCTTTGCGTTGAAGTTCCTCCTGGCGGGTCAATTCCTGTTTGAGATTTTTCATCTTAATGGAAATTAATTCCACCTCTCGTTTGGCTTCGGCCAGTTCCAGAGGGGTTGGTTCCGGCTGGACTTTTATCAAGGGATCCCCTTTTTTGACAGAGTCTCCTTCATCCACAAAAAGCTTTTTTACCACACCTGAGATTTTCGATTTAACAGCCACCTGGCTCACCGGCTCAATGGTTCCCACGGCAAGAGCCTTTTCAACAATGGTTCCCCGTTTTACCTTTATTGTGGAAAGGGTTTTCTGCTGATTTTTGTGGGAACAGGAAAGCGTCCTTCCCACAAAAATGAATCCGATAAGCATAAACAGGCCCAAAACAATCCATTTTTTTTGCTTCATAATCACCCTCATCGTAAGAGATTCTTCTGACTAAAACCATTCATTTCTACGGCTGATTTCTAAAAATGTTACAAAATTACCATTTTGTATGGCAACCCGTGCAGAACATTTTCAAGACCATCCTTAATTTGTACGAAAAATAAACGATCCTGTCAATCCTGTTTAAATATTTTCGCCGCGAAGACCCTAAGTCACGAAGATTGTTACCACTAAAATAATCCGCTGCTTGCAACTCAGTTTGTTTGGCATAGTTTTCCCTTTCAATGAATACCTATTTGTCTTTTTATTTATTATACCTTTGTGTTTTCGTGACTTTGTGGCACCGGTTGCGGTTCTTTTTGATTTTCAAAAATGAATTTCTTTCTTGGGGCTTTTTTTGTATCTTTAGATGAATCAGATTCTATTGAACACCAACCTTGCGAAGGTTTTTAAACACGCTATCATGATTGAATTCAGTCAAATAATGAACCTTCGCAAGGTTACTATTAACAAATTTGGTTAAGCAAGGAATTCACTTATGTCCCGTTTTGCGAAACTTGTTTTGGCGCTGTTCATTCTTGTGCCTCTCGGTTTTTCTACAAAATTCTACCGGGGACCGCTCCACGGGTGGGTCAATAATGGGGCAGGGGATATTCTGTACCCCATTTTTTGGTTTTTGCTCCTTCTGTTGTTTTTTCGGAAACTGTCCGCCCGTGTTGCGGCACTCCTCGTGTTTGCGTTTTCCTCGCTAATTGAAGTGACTCAGCTTTTTCATCCCCTCTGGCTGGAGGTACTGCGCCGGAATTTCATTCTGCGGACGATTCTGGGCAGCGGTTTTGAGTGG
>JAADHR010000185.1:6765-10198 GCA_013151735.1 Calditrichota bacterium
ATTGCCCGGTGGCTATTTCCTGAAAAGGACCGGACCGGCTCCTGATGAATGGTGCACGGCGCAAAAGCGTGAATAACCGATTTCTATTTTTCGCAAGACGAGACGTGTGACACACGGGATAGAAAAGCCTGACCCTAGATGATCGAAAAAGGGTCAAACTTTTTGGAGCGTTTTTTCGTCTTATAAGCGATTGTTTACAATTGAGCATGGCTTTTACTGATCGGACTCCGGAGGATTTTTTTGCAGGCTTTAACGGATTTGGAATTAATTGAATCGTTTAAACAGGGCGACATGCATGCATTTAATTTGCTGGTGTGGCGTTGGCAGAAACCGGTTTTAAATTTTCTCGTGCGATTTGTGGGCAACATTCCGGAAGCCGAGGACCTCGCGCAGCAAACGTTTTTGAAGGTGTTTAAAAAATTGCGGGGTTTGAAGGACCCCCGAAAATTCTCGCCGTGGCTTTACCGGATTGCTTCGAATCAGGCGAGGGACCATTTGAGACAACGAAAGAAGCGGGCTGCCGTTTCTTTGAATCGATCCATCGACGGAACGAGTGAAGGGGAAACACGTTTTGATCAGATTCTGGCGGATCCGACTATGCACAACCCCGAGCAACTATTGGATCAAAATCATTTACAAGTCGTTCTCAATCGAAGTTTACAGGAAATTAGCGAAGAACAACGAATGGTGATTATCCTGCGTTTTTACCAGGGATTGAAATTTCAGGAGATAGCAGACGTCTTAGATATTCCCGAAGGGACCGCAAAAACCCGTTTTTATTTTGGTTTGAAAGCTCTGCGAAGCGTTTTTAAGCGAAGAGGTTTGACAAAGGAGGTGTGGCAGGCATGACGTGTGAGGAAATGAAAAGTCTTTGGGGGGATTATTTATTGGGAGACGTGTCCCCGGAGCAAAAGAATAGACTCGAAGAACATTTACAGACGTGCAAGGCGTGTCAGGCCGATTTTCAGGAATTTAAAGAGACGCTCAAAGTCCTGGGGCATTGGCCCGATGTGGACCCCGCCCAAAAATGGGTGTTTGTCCCGGCTTTGGCCACGCAATCCCCGACGATTCGCGAAAAATGGTGGTCATTTTGGGAAAACTGGCGGCAGCCGGTTCGCTGGGCTGCGGCGTTTGGCGTGGTGATTTTGCTCATCCTGGGTATATCTAAAACCGAACTGTCTTATAAAAACGGCCGTTTTCAATTTGCCTTTGGGCAGCCGGTTTCCGAAGGAAAAATCACTGAACCCAATTGGGAGCCGATCCTCGATCGCTATCAGGCAAAAACCGCGGCCGTGGTCAGCCAATTGATTCAAGCCAGTGAAGCGCGACAGCAGAAAAACCTGCTTTTGGTAGTGGATCGGTTGAATCAACAGTGGTACCGGCAGCGCCAGAATGATTTAAGCCTGATTGCAACCGGTTTTCAAGCGCTAAAGGCCGAAAGTGAAAATCGTGCCATGGAGACCAGCCGGTTGGTGCAGTGGCTGGGTCAGCGGCAGGAAACGGCAAATCCGATTCATTCGCAAAAAAATTGAGTGGAGGGAAAATGGTCAAGAAATTGCTGACGTTGGGAGTCCTTTTTGCGATAGTCTTTTGGGTGGTTATTCCAAGTTTTGCTCAACAGAAAAAGAATATCCCCAATGCTGAAATTTCGGAGGAATTGGAAATTATGAAGGGGGTACTTAAGGAAATGCTTTCAGACAGCAAAAAAGATTTTTTCTCCTCCAACTCAATTGAAGGCATTTATTTACCCGATTACGGGATTGTTTTTGATGTAAAAGCGCCTAAAATCCAAATAGAGGCAATGAGGGCACAATATGAATTGCTCCAGTCACAGCAAAAAGCAATAAACGAGTCGCTGGAGGCAATACCCCTTGTGATTAAGGAAATGCAAGATGCGCTGCCCTCGGTTTTAAAGGAATTCAATAAGGGGGCAAAAAGTGATAGTCTCAGGCAGTTGTTGAAGAAAAAGAAACAAACTCTTCCCCGGCGTCTCGAAGAGATGAGAAAGGCAAACAGAGCGCGCCGTGCGGCGAAATTAGAAAAAATAAAAGCTGGAATTGAAAAGAATAAACAGAGCTTCAGGGAATTTCTGGAAGATTATGCAGATGTAGGCGATCTGCTGCTGCCAAAACAGAAAATTACTATTTTTTATGATTGGGATTTTGACTTGAATGACATTGCTGTTTTGATGCCAGCGGTGTTTACTGTAAAAAAATCGGATATTTTGAGCTTTCGCTCCGGCAAAATAACGGAGAGTCAATTCTGGGCGAAGGTTCAGAAGGGATCAAGACCTTCTGAAGAAGTCCAGAAGCAGTTGGAAATTATGAAACGGATTTTCAAAACCGGGTTGAAAACGGTGGTGAGCAATTCTTGGGGCATGGGGTCACTGGAAGCGCATGTGCTGCCCCGGTACGGTGTGTGGTTCAACATGGGAAACGCTCAACTGGGGCTACCCTCAATCCCGTTTTCTTTTGCTTCCGATAAATCAGTGCGGGCAAAAAGCAATGCAAAACAACAAAAAGCGGTTCGCAAATATTATGAGCGGATTATTCAACTCGTTGGCCAGTACGGTTTCAGTCTCCGCTTTTTAAAGCCGGAGGAATGGGTCGTTGTAACTTTTCACTCCAATGGCTTTTTAAATCGCTTGGGACCGGATCTTTATCTTTTACGCGTAAAAAAGGCGGATATTGAAGATCTGCACAAAAAGAACATCACATTCAGGGATTTTCAGAAGCGCGTGGAAGTACGTGAATTTAGATAAGTAAAGTCCCCCGATTCTCTTCAAGTCTCGCCGAGGGCGTTAGGTTCACGGGGAGATCCTTGGAGATCATTCCTTTTGACTTCGATAGGCACTAACTTTTCGGCTCTACTGGACTTTTCTTTCCAATGAAACAATTCAAGACAACTTGCCGGTTGAACCGTTAGGCCTTGTGTTTTCCCAAAAATCATTTGAATGGGTTGAATTTTCTGGCCCTTTTCATTGCCACGACCTTCAGAGGCTGTGTAAAAATGAAGTTATGAACCTATCGTCCCTAAGGGACTTTTTAAGGGTTCTTTTTTATTGGCTACAAACATGCCGTCCCTACGGGACTGTATTTAATGCTGTTAGTTTAGGATTGACCAATCCGTGTAGGAGAGCGCCGTTAGGTGCGAGATGTTTGTAGTGAATACGCAGCTTTATTAATTTAAGTGCCATAGGCACGAAAGATTAACAGATTGAAATTAGTGGAGTTGTTCAAAATTTAATACGTGTTAGATTGACGAAAATTACCGGCCCGTGGATTTCAGGCAATAATATGATTTGCGGTATTTTTACATAGCTTCTGAAGCTTGTGGCCATTCAAAAAAAATTAAAACCGTTGAAACGGTTTTTAATTCAAGATTATTCTCATAAAATCCCACGATTAAAATCGTGGGCTGCTTTTGGAATGAC
>JAADHR010000186.1 GCA_013151735.1 Calditrichota bacterium
AAAAATCACCAATCTTTGTCCGCTTTCTCTCTGGGTTTCCAAAGCCCCAAGGGGGCGGCATACCCAAGCCCGGGGTTGCGCCCCGGGAAAGGATGATGGCCAATTTTATCCCAAGCCCTGAAAGGGCAAAATAAACGTTTAATGGCGTCTCTTTGGAATGATAAAATGAAAATTTTATCCATAAAAAAACCGGTAGAACCAAAAATAAATAAGGCTAAGTTTTTTATTCGCGCATTCGCGGCGGCAGTCTTTTGTATGTATTAAGTAATTAAAGTAAATTGCCGTAAAAAACGTCACATTTACTAAGGCTAAATTCTAACGTTTAAAAGAAACAGGAAACGCAATCATGAGAAAATGGCAATTTCTGGTGATTTTTTTGGTCCTTTTTCTTGTCTCGGGTTTGCGTGCCGAGGAGAAAAAGGTTGTACGGATTCATCTGGAAAATCAATCTGAAGAAGCCATCAAAAACCTTTACCGGTTGGATCCGGATATGCTCACAGAAACCCCGCAGGGTGAAACAATCGATGCCCTGGTGACATCCGAACAATTGAAAAAAATTCACGCCCTCAATTTTGAAACATCTGTGCTCATTCCGGATACGAAATCTTTTGAGAAAACCCTTCGGGCCGAGGGCTATTTCGATCACTTCCATTCCTACGATCAGATTGTGCAGGAGATGAAAGACATCGAATTAAATCATCCGGGAATTGCCAAGCTCTACGATATTGGCGACAGCTGGGAGAAAACCGCAGGCATTGCCGACCGGGACATTTGGGCACTGAAAATCTCCGACAATGTGGAAACAGAAGAGATTCGCGAACCGGAAGTTTTGTACATGGCCCTGCACCACGCGAGGGAAATCATTACCCCGGAAATTCTTCTGTACTGGATGCATTATCTGGTTAATAATTACGGAACGGATTCCACAATTACCTCCATTGTAAACCATCGGCAAATCTGGATTATTCCGCTGGTGAATCCCGACGGATTTGAATACGTGCGAAACAAGGACATGTGGTGGCGCAAGAACAGGCGCCGGAATTCCGATGGAAGCTACGGGGTTGATCTCAATCGAAACTACAGTTTTAAGTGGGGACTGGACAATATTGGCTCCAGCGGGCGGCCTTCCAGTAATGTGTATCGGGGGATTGCCCCTTTTTCAGAGCCGGAGACCCAGGCCATCCGCGATCTGGTTGAGGCCCATCATTTTGTGATCAGTCTCTCGTTTCACAGTTACGGGCGCATGTTTTTGTACCCCTGGGGGTACATTGCCGAAGACACACCGGACAATTCCATCTTTAAGGCCATTGCCGACAGCGTGACGGCCTACAACGGATACGACGCCGGAAACGTCAAATCGGGCACTATTTATCTGGTCAATGGCGAATGCGATGATTGGCTTTACGGGGAACAGCAGGCCAAATTTAAGCTGTTTGGATTTACTCCGGAAGTGGGCACCTCCTTCCATCCGGATACCACCCAGATTATGCCTCAGATTTTAGCCAATTTGAAACCCATCATTTACGTGGCCAGAGCAGCGGAGCGCTACAGTTTACGTCCTGAATTTTCCCACACACCCCTCAGTGACCGGGAAGATACATCGCAGCCCGTTCCGGTTTCCGTCCAGGTTACGGCTTCCCCTTTTGGGCTGGATACGAGTACGGTTTTTCTTCATTACAGGGAAAGTGAACAGGATACCTTTCACACAGAGCGCTTGGAAGTGATTCCCGGGAGTTCGATTTTTGTGGCAACCATTCCCGCACCCAATCGTTCGGTCAGGGTTCAATATTATTTTTCTGCGGCGGATACGATTCCGCGAACCGGATATCTTCCAAAAAATGCACCGGACAGTCTTTTTTCATTTTCGATAGGTGAAGACCGCATTCCGCCCCAAATTTTTCACCATCCGATGGAGGATCAATCCATATTACAGGACTCCATTAAATTTACGGCTCGCGTAACGGATAATATCGGTGTGGACTCCGTGTGGGTCATTTACCGGATTAACGGCGGCCGTCTGCATCGCCAGCTGATGACGGCTGTGGATTCGGTGGGAGATTTTGGTATGACACTGCCAATAGATTCTCTGAAAGTAAATGATGTGGTGGAATATCAGATTTTGGCTCTGGATCGGTCATCGGCACGCAATTTTACCCGTCTACCGGAGACCGGCTATTATTCGTTTAAAATGATTAGTTCGTACTATTTCAGTTTTGAATCGGCACCTGTTTTTACCACCAACGCCTCCAGTGATTGGCAATGGGGTGTTCCTACGAGCGGTCCGGGAGTGGCCTTTTCGGGTAAGAATTTGTGGGCTACCAACTTGTCCGGAAACTACAAGAACAGCTCCGATTCCAAACTGGATTCACCGGTTATTAATTTGACCAACGCTTCAACGGCCCGCCTGACCTTTTGGCATTGGTATAAAATGGAATACAGTCAAAGCACATTTTGGGATGGGGGAAACATAGAAATATCCGTGGATGACAGCAATTTTGTTCTCGTAACCCCTCTGGGTGGATACGACGGCGTGATTGATAATTCGGCCAATGTTCTGGACAAACAGCCGGTATTTGGCGGGCCGGAAACAAACGGAAATCACTGGCAACAGGAGACGGTGGATTTAACGCCCTATCTGGGCCACAAAATCAGGGTTCGATTTCATTTCGGCAGTGATGCCTATGTTTCGGATGCAGGCTGGTACATTGATGATGTGAGAATTCAACTAACCCCGACAGCGGTTGCTTTGGCCGATGGGGCTGTTGCTCCTTTGCGGTTTGAACTTGGACAGAATTACCCCAACCCATTTGGCGGGGCGGCGGATGCCCGGGGGGGAAATTGGGGCGGAACGACCATTCACTATCAATTGGCCAAAACGAGCGGGGCTACCCTCACTATTTTTAATGTGTTGGGCCAGGTTGTCCGGCGGTTCCGATTTGAGCGGCAGACGGCTGGTGCCCACCAGGTTGTCTGGGATGGGAGAAATGCCCGGGGACGGTTGGTAGGTGCCGGCGTCTATTTTTATGCCTTGCAAGCCGGTAAATTCCACGCCGTGAAGAAAATGATTGTCTTGCAGTGAAAACAACACACCCCTAAATTCTCCTCGTAATAGAGGGGACTTTAATGGGGTGGTTTTTGGGGAGAGTGGAGCAAAAAAGGGTGAATTGTGGTACGGGTGAGATTTTGGTGTTTTGCAATAAATGAGAACGGGGTGGATAACAGAAATCCCCAAAATTAATTTAGTGATTAAAAGGACAATCCTATGAAAATAAAACCTATGCTTACAATTGGTTTGCTGTTTTTTTTGCAGATAAGCATTGCCTGGGCGGAGGTGACCTGGTCACCGGTAACACCGGCCAAATTCGATTCCATTAAAATTACGGTGACAGGCTGCACCGTTGGGGCAAAATTGCACTGGGGTGTCAACGGCTGGAAGCAGCCTATTTCTGCCTATTGGCCGCCCAACAGCACGCCTTGGTCCGATGGGGCGGCGATTGAATCGCCCATGGCCGGTCCCGTAGATGGAAAATGTACGATCACGATTGGCCCCTTCGCCAATTCCGCCCAACCCGTTCAGGAAATTAATTTTGTGATTCATTTTAATGATAATTCCTGGGACAACAACAACAGCCAGGATTACAAAATAACCCTCATGTCGGGGGATATTGTCTGGAGCCCTTCAGCCCCCGGTCCGAATGACACGGTGACCATTCATATCGGAAACGCCTCCAAGGCCGGGAATCTCCACTGGGGCGTCAATGCCGAAGATCATCACTGGACACAGCCGATTTCGGCGTACTGGCCTTCGGGCACATTCCCCTGGTCGGATGGAACCTCCGTGGAAACCCCGCTTCAGGGGCCGGATGCAAATCAGGTAAGCTCCATCCGGTTGGGACCCTTTAATCGGGGAGACCAACTGGTGCAGTCGGTTGATTTTGTTATTCATTGGGCCGATGACACCTGGGACAATAATGACGGAAATGATTATCACATCCACTTCTCATTTGAACCCCAATCGGGTGATCCGGCTATTCAATGGACGTCGCTTCAGGAAAATGCCGTCCTCTCCGAAACCGTGGATTTGTCCGTTACGGCCACCAATGCCGACACCGTGGAATTCTGGTACAACGGACATCTCATTGCGAAAACAACCGCTCCTTTTTTATATTCCTGGAACACATCGAATGTGGAATTTGGAAAACTGACCCTTTATGCCCGTGGAATCAACGCTTCGGGGCGCGTGGGTTTCGCGGTGCTGCACGTTTGGAAACTTCCTCAGATTGTACATGCCAGCGCGCCTCAGGGGACACAGCCGGGAATTAATTACAATGCAGACGGGACCGTTACGCTGGCTCTTTTTGCACCCTACAAGAATTTTGTAATGATTCAGGGAGATTTTAACGATTGGAACGGGTCTCAAACGGTTATGAATCTTCAGGATGGTGGCCTGTGGTGGAAAACCCTTTCTCTCGCCGTCGGTACGTACGAGTACCAGTACGTGGTGGACGGCACCATTGTGATTGCCGATCCGTTTTCCTGGGATGTGGACTGGACCGTGAATGGAAAAGAGGATTGGCATCCGGAAAATGCCAAAACGGTGCTTCAGGTTCCGCGTCCCCAATTTAATTGGAGCGACAGCCAGTATTCGCCGCCGGCAAAAACCGATTTCGTCATTTACGAGGTTCACATCGGTGATTTCAGTCCGTCAGGTACGCTGCAGGGATTGATTGACAAACTGGACTATATTCAGGATTTGGGAATGACGGCGATCGAACTGATGCCCAACTACGAATTTCCCGGCGGACACAGTTGGGGGTACAACCCGGCCTTTTATATGGCCCCGGAATCCTCTTACGGCACACCGGACGATTTCAAACAGCTGGTTAACGAAGCGCATAAACGGGGAATAGCCGTTCTTATGGATATGGTGTACAACCACAGTGATGCTACCTGTCCCCTGAATGTGCTGTACAAAAATGATTATGCCCACAGTCCCTATTATCATTCGGTTTCAAACATGTGGGGGTTCCCGGATTTTGATCATTACAAACCCGCTACGCAGCAGTTTGTAGACCGCGTGAATAAATTCTGGATGGATGAGTACCACGTAGACGGATTCCGATTCGATTACACCCGCGGGTATGATCAGAATTCAGAAACCGGGAATTTGAATTTGTTGAATCGAATGGCCACCGTGGCTCACATCAACAAACCGAGTGCCTACTTGATTGCGGAACATTTGCCGCAGGATCCGGCCGTTGCCACGCAAACGCAGATGGATGCCGAGTGGCATGACACCTTTCACGATCAAATGAAAGCCAATCTTCGGGAGGGACCGTTTGAAGGGAGTTCCTACGCCAATTTGGCCATGACCGCGCGGGCAGTTGACTACGCATTGGACGGATTTACGGCCTCCTCTCAGGTGATTAATTATCTGGAAAGCCACGACGAACAGCGCATCATCTGGGAAGTGCAAACCAATTCGTCTATCGACTACGATCTGGCTTTGCAGAAATCGAAACTGGGGGCGGTTGTCCTGTTTACGGCCGCGGGTAATCCCATGATGTACATGGGTGAAGAGTTCGGAATGGACACGAAGAAAACACTGGACTGGAATAAATTGAAATGGGAATATTTAAATCAGCCTAAAACGAAAAAGCTGTACAAATTTTACAAACGGGTCATTCATTTTCGGGATGAGCATGAAGCCCTGCAGGACGGCTCCATCCGAATTCTCAAAAAATTTATTTCTCAGAAAACGCTTGTTTACGAGCGAAAATGGAATAATCAAGAGATTGTTGTGGCGGCCAATTTTTCCAGAAACAACCAGACCCTGGACATTCCTTTGAGTGGTTCCGATCACTGGTACGAATTTTTAACGGATTCTGATCTGGGAACCGCAGATACACTGAAAGGGTTCGTCCTGCCCGGATCGTCGGCACGGATATTTACAAATTTCAGGGATTGGCCCACAGGTGTGCGCGCAGCAGGAGAGAATCCCAATCTTCCCAAAACATCTCAACTGCTTCAAAATTATCCCAACCCGTTTAATGGATTCACCCGATTTTCATTTTCAGTCGGCACGGCTGAATCTGCCGGAAATCATGGCAGCGTGCAGGCCATTCTGAAAATCTACAATCTTCTGGGACGAGAGGTGGCGGTGCTCTTTCAAGAGAATGTGGGGCCCGGCACCTATCAGGCGGTTTGGGAAGGACGGGATCAGTTTGGACAGGCGGTGCCAAGCGGGATTTATATTGCCCGACTCATAATTCGGGGGGTATCTTCAAAACAGGTATTTACCAAAAAATTGATGGTTCTGAAATAAGGGCCCGGTGCAAAGTGCCTTTCAAAAAAGGATCCGTCCGTGGTAAGTGATTCTCGGCAACCCCTTTTCAAAATGATAGCCAAAACCTTCTCCGGATTGGAGGAGGTTCTGGCAGAAGAACTACAGCAACTGGGAGCGCAGGACATTCAGGTCGGGAAAAGGGCGGTTTCGTTTTGGGGAAACCAGGAGCTGCTTTACCGGGCGAATCTTTACCTGCGCACCGCCCTGAGAATTTTAAAACCGGTCGCCGAGTTCACGGTTGAAGACGAAACGGATCTTTACAGGGGAATCCGGGGCATGGACTGGAGTGCCTATTTGGACGTTGAAGGGACTCTGGCCGTGGACGGCGTGGTCAAATCGGATCGGATCCGGCATTCCAAATATCTGGCATTAAAGGTGAAGGATGCGATCGCCGACCAATTCCGGGAAAAATTCGGACGGAGGCCCTCTGTGGATGTGTCTGATCCCACACTTCGCCTGAATGTGTACCTCTACAAGGATCGGTGCACGGTTTCTCTGGACAGCTCGGGTGAGTCCCTTCACAGGCGGGGATATCGGCTGGAATCGATGCAGGCACCCCTCAACGAGGTGTTGGCCGCCGGAATGATCCTCCTCTCCGGGTGGAACCGGCACTCCCATTTTGTCGATCCCATGTGTGGCTCCGGGACGATTGTGATTGAAGCCGCCTTGTACGCGTTGAATCTTCCGCCCAATGGCCAACGCAAAACATTCGGTTTTATGAAATGGAAGGATTTCAACTCGCAGCTTTGGCAGCACGTTTTGGGGGAAGTTCCTCAACACAAGCGTTCTTTTGATTTCGAGATTGTGGGAGCCGACCGGTCCGCTCGTGCGTTACGGGTTGCTAAAGAAAATATCAAACGAGCCGGTTTGGAAGGGGTCGTCACATGCGTTCAGGCATCTTTTGAATCCTTTTTGCCGCCTGAAGGAGAGGGTGTTCTGATCACAAATCCGCCTTACGGGGAACGCATGAAAAAAGAGGCCATCGGCGAGTTCTACAAAATGATCGGAGATCATTTGAAACAGGCCTTCAACGGTTACGATGCCTGGATTTTGAGTGCGAACCGGGACGCGCTAAAGCGAATTGGGTTGAGAGCTTCGCAAAGACACACGCTTTACAATGGGGGACTTTTGTGTAAATTCCAAAAATACAGCATGTACGCAGGAAGCAAAAAGAGGAAAAGTGGGGTGCAATCGTAAAACGCGGGTTCTCAAAAAGAAACAGGAAAAACGCCCCCGTTTGTCACACGCTGTCCTCAAAATCTTCTTCACGCACCACCACCAGAATGGCCGCCTGCGGCACGACGAGATAATTCTTGCCTTCAAACTTAATTTCAATGGCCGATTTTCTTAAAAAGATGGCGTAATCCCCGATTTCTACCTGCATGGGCAAATATTGAACGTTGCTCTCGTAGGATTTCCAGGGTTCGTTTTCAATGTCGCCCGGTTGAGGCAGGGGTGTTCCGGGACCTGTGGCGATAATGCGCCCTCCCCGGACGGTTTCCCGCTCAACGGCCCATTTGGGCAGATAAAGCCCCACTTCCGTCCGCTCTTCCTCGCTATCGGGCTGAATAAGAACGCGGTCCCCAATAACAACCAAATGTTTGCGTGTTTTCAAATGTGTTGTTTCCTTGGATTATTCTTAGCTATCGTTAAGCGCCCACAAATTGACACGAATTCCGCCACATTCATTGGCGTGTTCGGTAAATAAATCAGAAGGCACACATTTCACGAACAGTCTTTTATTTATCTCTTATAAAAAATAATAATATTTTTTTAAAAAGCAATTTCTTTTCAGTAATTTTCACCCTTAAAAAGAAAAATTAGGACGAAGAGCGGAATTAGAAAATTTCTGTTTGTAATATGCCCAAAAGTTTAGTAAATTAAAATACTAAGATTCTGTTTTGCGGAAGTTGAACCCCTAAGAATAAGGAGGATTTGACCGTGAAGATAGTAGTGTGCATGAAGCAAGTCCCAGACACTGAGACGAAGGTTCGGATTGGTCCCGATGGCAAGACAATTGATCCGACGGACGTCAATTATGTGGTAAATCCATATGATGAATACGCCATTGAAGAAGCGTTGCGCATTAAAGAAGCAACAGGCGACAGCGAAGTAACCATTTTGACGCTTGGTCCCGACCGGGCGATAAACGCAATACGTACTGCCCTGGCGATGGGTGCCGACAAAGCAATCCATTTGAAAACAGACGACAAATATTTGGATTCACACGCCGTGGCCACCGCCCTGGCGAACGAGTTGAAAACCCTGGAATATGATTTGATTTTAACCGGAAAGCAGGCTGTGGACGACGATTCCGCTCAAGTGGGGCCGAGAGTCGCTGCGTTGTTGGACATTCCCTGTGCGACGGTTGTTACCAAATTGACCATAGAAAATGGCACATTTACCGCCAATCGCGAAGTGGAGGGCGGCATTGAAGTTGTTGAAGGAACCTTGCCCGCACTAATTACCGCACAAAAGGGACTTAACGAACCCCGGTATGCCTCGCTGAAGGGCATTATGATGGCCAAGAAAAAACCCGTTGACGAAAAAGAACCCCAGTTTGACGAAGCAAAAGTGGAAATCCTGAAAATGGAATATCCTCCGGAACGCAAAGGCGGACGTATTGTTGGAAAGGATGCGGATGCCGTTCCCGAGCTGGTTCGTCTTCTTCACGAAGAAGCCAAGGTTATTTAAATTCGATCATAAAGAATTTTTAATAGAAGGAGGTTTTAAATGGCTGGTAATGTGCTGATTGTTGCAGAGCAACGCAAGGGGCAATTTCGAAAAGCGGCCTACGAAGTGGCTACTGCCGGCAGAAAGGTTGCGGATGATTTAGGCGGCAGCGTAACGGCATTGGTTTTTGGAAAGGATGTCTCGGGTATGGCTGCCGAATTGGGTGCCTATGGCGTAGATAACGTCCGGGTGGCTGAAAATGATTTGTTTGATAACTACGCACCCGAGGGTTTTGTGAAGGTTATTCTGGACACGATCGCTCAGTTGAATCCCGAAGTTGTTCTTTTCGGAGCTACCTCGCAGGGCAAAGACCTGGCACCGAGAGTGGCGTCCAAACTGGGCGTCGGGCTGGCTTCGGATTGTACGGGTTTGCAGGTAGAGGGCGGAAAATTGATTGCCAAACGTCCGGTGTACGCAGGAAAGGCCTTTATTCAGCTGGCCTTCAAAGCCAATCCTCAAATGGCCAGTCTGCGTCCAAAAGCGTTTACGGCTGAAATAAAAGAAGAGGGAAAAACAGCGCCGGTTGAGAAGGTGTCCGTATCGGTAGATGCTTCCGAATTAAAGACGAAAGTGAAAGAATTTCAGGAGACCGGCGGCGGAAAAATCGAATTGACGGAGGCCGATATTATTGTTTCCGGCGGCCGCGGAATGAAGGGCCCGGAGAATTTCAAAATGCTGGAAGAGCTGGCCGATTTACTGGGCGGCGCCGTGGGTGCGTCTCGTGCTGCCGTTGATGCCGGCTGGCGTCCGCATTCGGATCAGGTAGGGCAAACCGGTAAAACCGTGTCGCCGAATCTCTACATCGCCGTGGGAATTTCCGGTGCCATTCAGCATCTGGCGGGAATGGGGTCTTCGAAAGTCATTGTTGCCATTAACAAGGATCCGGAAGCCCCCATTTTCCAGAAGGCGGATTACGGGATTGTTGCGGATCTGTTTGACGTGGTTCCCAAATTAATCGAAGAAGTGAAAAAGCTGAAAAACTAAGCAAACAGGGTGGATTGGGTAGAAACCTGTTGTTCAGGTATTTCCCCGACAGGTTTTGACCATGCCGATAAGAAATTGCTGCTGTTTTTCAGAATAAACGTTTGGTGTAAAGGCACGAGGGGAGCTGAATGCAGCTCCCCCTGCGCTATAAATTGGGTTTGTGAAATGATGAAAAATCGATCCTTTGTTTTTTTGATAATAATCGGATTCGTTACGCTTTATTTGTTTGGATGCGCCGGAACGGCGCCCGTTTCCCGAACAAAAACTGAAGGAAAATCAGGTACTGCCGTGAAGGGAGAGGCGTCTCAAATTGAGGATTTGAATCCTCAATCCCTGCCGGATCAGCTCTTTGTTGTGAAAGAGAATCCACAATCTGCCCAAGCGCCTTCGACAAAAAGCGAGCAGGCGGCGTCTGCTCAACCGGGAGAATCCGTAAAGGAAACGGTTAAAATGGTACCCGGATACCGCATCCAAATTGCCGCGCTTTCCAATCAGGAAGAGGCCATGGATATTCGGAAAGACGCCATGCTTAAATTTGCCAACCAGGAAGTCTACTTGATTTTTGATCCCCCGTATTACAAAATACGCGTGGGCGATTTTCTGACCCGCTACGATGCGGAAAAACTGCAAAAGGAAGCGATCAAAATGGGATACAAGGACGCGTGGATCGTGCGAACCCGGGTAAAATCGATTCAATCCGCCGCCGAATGAGACTGATCGCTTCTTAAACAAAAACGAGGAATGTCAGAATGCTGAAAAAGAAAATCCTGTTTTCGTACAAATTTCCAAAAAAATTGTGTGTAAAGGGCTATTATCACACAATTCATCCTCCTTCTAAAATTTCCACTTTTTCTCCAAACACCTGACCTTGAGCATAAAAATCACATTTCATTTACGTGCGGCGTACACGGGTTTACAAGAAGGTCTGTTTTTGTGCGGACATCCAGCATCAAAAAAGGCAGTGAATTCTTCAATTGTAAGTTATGTGTTTTATGAATAGTTAAAAATCCATTTGTAAAAGGAGAAAAAATTTATTAAATTGTAACTACAAAATTTCAGGAGGATCTATGTCAGGTCATAATAAATGGAGCTCGATTAAGCACAAAAAGGCAAAAGTTGACGCCCAGCGGGGCCGGATTTTTACACGACTTATTAAAGAAATTACCGTTGCCGCCCGGATGGGTGGTGGCGATGAAGAGTCAAATCCCCGGTTGAGGGCGGCCGTTGCAGCTGCCAAAGCGGCCAATATGCCTTCGGCAAACATCGAGAGAGCCATTAAGCGCGGCACAGGGGAACTGCCCGGCGTGACATACGAAGAGGTAACCTATGAAGGGTACGGTCCGGGAGGAGCAGCCTTGCTCATTGAAACCCTGACGGACAATAAAAATCGAACGGTGGCCGATTTACGTCACATTCTGGCCAAACACAACGGCAATTTGGGTGAATCCGGAAGCGTGGCCTGGATCTTTGAAAAAAAGGGTGTGATTACCATTCCGGCAGAGGGATTGTCTGAAGATGATGTGATGATGGTTGTTCTGGATGCCGGTGCCGAAGATATGAAATCGGATGGAGAAATGTTTGAGATCCTGACGGCTCCTGAGGATTTTGAGCAGGTGAAGAAGGCTGTGGAGGAGGCAGGTTATCCGATTGATTCGGCCGAAGTAACCATGTATCCGAAATCCACTGTCAAATTGGAAGGCAAACATGCCGAACAAATGCTGAAACTCATGGATGCACTGGATGAACATGACGATGTCCAAAATGTTTATTCTAATTTCGACATCGATGTTCAAGTGATGGAACAATTTGAATAAGTCAAGAAAGCCGAGGTATCTGCGTGGTCGTTTTGGGAATTGATCCCAGTACAACGTCGACCGGTTTTGGAGTGGTTAAAACGGATGGTTATGCGGTCCAATTAATAGATTTTGGGATTATCAAAACATCCCGGCGGCAGACTCTTCCCGACCGCTTGCAAATCATTTTTAATCGAATCTCTGAAATTATTCAATTACACCATCCGGATGAATTTGCGATTGAAGATTTATTTTACGCCGAGCACACAAAATCTGCCCTAAAATTGGGTCACGCCAGGGGGGTGGCCATTTTATCCGCGAAGCTTGAAGGGCTTCCCATTGCAGAATACGCTCCTCGTGAGGTTAAACTGGCCGTTGTGGGCTACGGTCATGCTTCGAAAGAACAGGTTCAGCGCTCAATTATTCAGCAGCTTGGTTTAAAGGATCGGGAGATATCCCACGATGCGTCGGATGCACTGGCAGTGGCGCTCTGCCATTGTCATCGTGTAGGATTGCGACGGGTGTTAAATTATTAAACAAAATCCCCCGTAAAGGGGCGAAGTCATCATTTAACAAGAAAGTCCGCACGAACTAATGATCAGCTTTTTGGAAGGCCGGATCGTTCAAAAATTTCCAACAAAGATCATCATGAATGTGAATGGGGTTGGGTACGAGGTGAACATTTCCCTGAATACCTACGAGCAGCTCCCGCGAGACCGCGAAACCATTCAAATTTTAACCTATCTGCACGTTCGGGAAGATTCCATGCAACTTTACGGATTTGCTTCAGCCGACGAACGCGACCTTTTCCTGAAATTAATTGGGATCTCCGGCGTGGGGCCGCGGCTGGCTCAGGGAATGCTTTCGGGAACAACCCCTCAGGATTTTAAAACGGCCGTTCTGACCAATGACCTGGGCAGGCTGACGGCGATTCCCGGCGTGGGCCGGAAAACGGCTCAACGGCTTGTTCTGGATTTAAAGGACAAATTCCAGTCCGATAAATTGCAGGATTTGGCTGAACCTACCCCGCAAGAGACGATGTCGGAGGAAGCGGTTCTGGCCCTGGTTTCTTTGGGCTACAAACAGGGGATTGCGCAAAAGGCCGTTCGGGAGGTGCTGCACCGGAAGCCCGAACTGGGAACCCTGGAGGAAATCATTAAATTTTCGCTGGCACAGGTGCAAAAAATGTCGTAAATGAGTTTTCGTGAGGAAGAAAAAGTGGCACGAAAGTATGCTGATACGCCCACCTCTCCCGAGCTGCTGGACGGGGAAATCGAGGTCGATCGAACCCTGCGGCCGGCACAGTTGGAGGATTTCATCGGGCAGCAGAAGATCAAAGACAACCTGCGGATTTTTATCCTGGCGGCCAAGGCCCGGGGCGAGGCATTAGACCACGTTTTGTTTTACGGGCCCCCCGGTCTCGGTAAAACGACGCTGGCGAATATTATTGCCCGGGAGCTTGAGGTGGATATTAAGATCACCTCCGGGCCTGTGATGGAACGCGCCGGCGATTTGGCCGGAATTCTGACCAATCTCCGGGAGGGAGATGTCCTGTTTATCGACGAAATCCATCGCCTGAATGCCACGGTGGAGGAATATCTTTACACGGCGATGGAAGACTTTCGTCTGGATATTGTGATTGACAAGGGAGCAAATGCCCGCAGTGTGCGTCTGAATTTGCCCCATTTTACACTGGTCGGGGCAACCACCCGGGCGGGTTTGCTTACGTCGCCGCTGCGATCCCGGTTTGGTGTGGTGAGCCGTCTCGATTACTACCCGCCGGAGGATTTGTACCTGATTGTGCTTCGCTCGGCCCGGATTCTGAATGTGGATATTGAAACGGAGGGAGCCATGGAAATTGCGCGGCGCTCCCGGGGAACCCCGCGGATTGCGAACCGCCTTCTGAGGCGCATCCGGGATTTTGCTCAAATCGAAGGGGATGGCGTCATTACAAAAGAAGTGGCTGCCGGCGCTTTGAAACGTCTGGATGTGGATGACCGCGGCCTGGATGAAATGGACAAGCGAATTTTGCTGACGGTCATTCAAAAATTTAATGGCGGGCCGGTAGGCGTGAATTCCCTCGCAGTGGCCGTGGGGGAAGAAAGCGATACCATTGAGGAAATCTATGAGCCGTTTTTGATTCAGGAAGGTTTTCTGCACCGTACGGCCAGGGGACGGCAGGCAACGGAATTTGCCTACAAGTATTTTGGAATCTCCAGAAAAAAAACACAAAACATTCAGGAGAGTTTGTTTTAATCCGGATTTACGCAACTCATTGAGTTTACTCTAAGAAGCACGCGTTCAGCAAATTTAATTTCATTAAAATCCATTCAGGAAATTTTGGAAAGAAGTTTTTTAGAGCAGACTTGTAATTATCAGAAATAAAAACCCGAATAAATACGTCAGGCGGAGTGTCATAATGAAGTTATCAGATTTTAAGTATACTGTACCGGAACACTTAATTGCACAATATCCACCGGAAAAGCGGGATCATGCGCGGATGATGGTGTTGCATCGTAACCAGCAAAAGATTGAGCAGAAGGTATTTTTCCACGTGGTGGATTATTTACGGGAAGGGGATTGCCTGGTTATTAATGAAACGAAGGTTTTTCCGGCCCGGCTGATTGCCAAAAAGGACAAAACCGATGCGGAAGTGGAGGTGTTTCTCCTGCGGGAATTGGAGAATAACCTCTGGGAAGTGCTGGTCAAACCCGCCCGAAAAGTCCGCGTGGGAAATCGCCTCCTGGTTACGGGAGACCTTTACTGCGACGTGATCGACAACACGATTTCCGGCGGAAGGGTTGTACGCTTTAATTTTAACGGTAATTTTTACAAGATTATCGAGGACCTTGGACGAACCCCTCTGCCGCCCTACATTAAGCGGGATCCGGAACCCACGGACAAAGAAAGCTACCAAACGGTTTACGCCCGGGTCCGGGGAGCCGTAGCGGCACCGACGGCGGGCCTTCACTTTACAAAGGAAATTCTGGATCAGATTGAAGCCAAGGGCGTCAAGATTGTTCCCATCGTCGTCCATGTGGGACTGGGCAGTTTTCGTCCCGTCCAGGTGGAGGATTTGTCCCGCCACAAAATGGACTCCGAATATTTTGAAATCTACGAAGAATCGGCCAATATTATCAACGAAACAAAGGATAAAGGCGGGCGGGTCTTTGCCGTGGGCACCAGCTCCGTACGGGGACTCGAATCCTCCGTCACCTCCGACGGCTATGTAAAGCCGTTAAACGGCTGGACGGATAAATTTATTTATCCTCCCTACGAATTTAAGATTGTAGATGGACTGGTGACCAATTTTCATCTTCCGGGTTCCACGCTGATCATGCTGGTGAGCGCCTTTGCCGGAAAAGAGTTTGTTTTCAAGGCCTATCGGAAAGCCGTCCGGGAAAAATACCGGTTTTACAGCTACGGCGATGCCATGCTGATCGTGTGAGTTTTCAGGAACATTTTGAGGAAACAAGCTATGCCTCGTCCACATGTGACGGCTCTCATTCCGGCAGCCGGTTCCGGAAGTCGAATGGCGCAGGACATCAAGAAACAATATCTAAGAATCGGTCAAAGGCCGATTCTTTTTTATACCCTGAAACAGATTGAGCAGTGCGGGGAAATCGATGAAATCATTCTTTCGGTGCCGGAAGAGGAATTAACATTTGTGGCCGACGAGATTATCGACCGCTTTGGGATCCAAAAAATCCGAAAAATTGTCGCAGGCGGCAAAGAACGCCAGGATTCCGTTCGGGCAGCCTTTGAAGCAATCGATGCGGAACCGGAGCTGCTCCTGGTTCACGATGGGGTTCGCCCCTTTGTGACACAGGAAATCCTGCACCGGGCCATCGAGGAAACCCGCAAACACGGAGCGACCGTCGTTGGAATTCCCATTACGGCAACGGTCAAACGGGTGATCGACGGGAAGGTTGGGGC